>JAAZFF010000398.1 GCA_012511845.1 Lentisphaerota bacterium | reverse complement strand
GTATCAGTAGCACCGAGTATATCGCGAATCTTTGCTACTGCGTCAGGTCCTTCATACACAAGCGCAAGGCAATCGGCGTCAGAACGGATGGCTTTTTCGTTTTCCGGTACATTGGAGGGTCTGTATCCAGTCATGAACTCGACAATGTCTTCAAATTGTTTTTTCGCAAAATCCGGCGCAATGGTCTTCGCCATGGCTGCTGCCTGATCTTCAGTCACAATAAGACCGAGCTCCTTTCCAACGGCTGAGGCTATTCTTGACGCTCCAAATGAAGGAAATTTTTTAATAAGGGGTGATACAACCGGACCATAAAACTCCTCTGCCTGGGAAACTGTCATTGAAAATTTCTTCATTGCCAGAATTCGCAACCCGGTAGATGAAAGCACGTCTATAATGTTGCCTGCACGTTGCGACGGACCTCGAAAGTTATCGGGTTTTAACATTACAAGTGTTTGCTCTTCGTTATGTGAATTTACAACACCGGAATCCGTCGGAAGATATTTTCCGAGCAAACACATGGTTTCGTTTACAAACTCGCGTGTGGGACCTACTAAAACAGCAGGCTCAAAATAAGCAACATCGCCATTCTTGTTTTTTATATAGTCACCATATGTTTGCCGCACAGTTTGTCCCGAACCCCAGCTCAATGTAACACTGCCGGTAACCTGCCAAATCTGTTCGATTGCATTTTCTCCCTCAAAAACAAGGAGCATGCATCTATGCGGCCGCCCTGTAGTTGGGTTGGGAGCATATTCCTTAAGCACGTACTCAGAAAGTAGCCTGTCTATTTCTGCCTTGCCGTTCGTTCTGGCCCACACGGCATTTGCATAGCTCTCAGCCAGTTCTTTACTGGGTCCAAACATCCTGGCAGCAACTAATCTTAAATCTGTCCTGCTTAAATATCTCGAGATTACTCCCCCCATTCTCGATTTGCGTATGGTATAGGGGTTTATTAATACGTAGGCAATTTCCTTCATGCTCTCAATCCAACAAAGCTATAAAAAGCACTGCAACCATCTTGAAGTTACAGTGCTTTATTCTTAATGATTATTCAGTTTCTATCTGCGCCATAATCTCGTCAGCAATGTCTCCATCATGATAAACATGCTGGACATCATCATTTTCTTCCAGGGCTTCTATGAATTTGAAAAGCGACCTGACTCTGTCGATATTATCAATTTCCTTTGTAACCATTGGGACGTACGCTACTTCAGAGCTCAGCGTAGCTATTTCAGCATTTTCAATTGCAGTTGCAACAGCCTGATAAGCATTCGGCTCTGTCAAAATTTCATATCCGTGCTCATCTGTAATCATATCGTCAGCGCCGGCTTCAAGAATTATTTCCATCAGCCTGTCTTCTTCTGCCGCATTTTTTTCTATGATAATCTGTCCCTTGCGCTCGAAGTTGCGCGATACAGCACCCCGATCTGCGAACTCTGTGCCGTTTCTCCTGAAAATATGACCTATTTCAGCTGCAGCCCTATTCTTGTTATCGGTAAGCACATTAACTACAAGACCAATTCCTCCTGCTGCGTAACCTTCATAGGTGAACTCCTCCAGAACATCAGCTTCCAGTTCTCCTGTGCCCTTTTTGATTGCTTTGTCGATGTTGTCAGCAGGCATGTTTATAGACCGGGCCTTTTGGATAACCGTACGAAGTGTAGGGTTCATTGTAGGGTCTCCACCCGATTTAGCTGCAAGGGTTATTTCTTTTGCAAGTTTGCTAAACATTTTTCCCCGTTTAGCATCTGTTGCTCCCTTTTTGTGTTTAATTGTTGCCCACTTGCTATGACCACTCATGTTTTTCTCCGTTATTAGACGAAAATATTCGTCAATTTTCTTATCTGTAAATATTGTTTTCTGGACGACATCTAAGTTGCCCTAATATGTTATCTAAAATTCATCAAAAGTCAAATTACATTTGCTATCTTTTCCCTTTTTCCATGTTACATCCCAGAAGATCGTTATCAGCCTCATAAGAAGTAAATTGCTGCACCCAGCCACTTTCAAATCCAAGGTCGTCCATGTGTGATGCAACCTCTTCAAATTCATGTTTTAAAATAGCACGATCCCAACTGGAAGTTTCAAGTGCCTTGTGAACAGGCGTATACTGCGACATAAGACTGACGGCGATGTCTGTTCCAACATTATCTGCCAGCCAGCTCAGGCTGTCGACTGCCTCTCCGGATCGACCCGGCAATACGAGTAACCGCACGATTACTCCAGACTTCGCTACAGCATTTTCATCTGTTTCAAGAGGTCCGATTTCCTCATAACTCCATTTAATGAAGTCTCGTGCAAATTGCACATAATTACGCGCCGATGATCCTTCCGCAGCAGCTTCAGGCGTAGAGTAGCGCAGATCTGTTAAAACGATGTCCATGAGGTTACGATATTTTTTAACAATATCCACTCTTTCGTATCCACTCGTGTTGTACACCGTCGGTAGCGAGATGCCTTCACTTCTAACACGTCTGACTGCCTTATCAATAAATGGTAACCAGGGAGTAGGGGTTACAAAATTCCAGTTATGGCATTTATAAGAAGCCAATTGTTTTAAAATTTCTTCCAGGTCTTCCGTTTCTATTTCATCACCTTCACCCCCGGAGCTCCAGGGATAGTTTTGGCAATAGAGACATGAAAGGGGACAATAAGTAAAGAAAATCGTCCCGGAACCATGATTGCCGGAAATAGGTGGTTCTTCACCAAAATGTGCCCCACTGCGGTAAACTTTTACTTTGTTCCCTGCACGACAGTATCCTCGCATACCGGCAAAACGATCTATCCCGCACATTCTCGGGCAAAGATTACAATTTAAAATCTCTTTCATTTTGCATATGTTGTTAAAATACTGGACAGTTACATTATAGGATGGAAATATATAATAGAAACACCAATTGTTACATATAACAATGTATTTAGTCAATAAAATCAATTAATTCTAATTTTAAATTATGTACGTTGTCGGCGCCGTTATCTGAATCGTTTCGATTCCAACATTGATAGCGGTTCCGATAACAGGGAGACAATTAGAATTGCTGTACAGATTGGCTATTATCTTGTGAATTTCACCTGAAAATGCAATAATTGCCGAAAATAAAAGCAATTGGAGTTGCTAAGTAATGAAAAGTAAATTATCAGAAAAAATCC
>JAAZFF010000397.1 GCA_012511845.1 Lentisphaerota bacterium | reverse complement strand
TCTCACTACCTGCTGTATATCGGCAACAGCAAGCGGATCAACACCTGCAAACGGCTCATCGAGCATAAGAATTGCCGGATTTTGCACCAGGGCTCTGGCAATCTCCAGCTTTCTGCGCTCTCCCCCGCTTAAAGTATATGCCATCTGTTTTGCTACTTTTGTCAGATTAAAGCTTTCAAGCAGCTCTTCCAATCTTGCTTTTCTAGCTTTTCTGCTTATATTGAGAGTTTCTAAAATAGCATTTATATTATTTTCTACAGAAAGTTTTCTGAACACGGATGGCTCCTGCGCCAGATAGCCGAGCCCTGACTTTGCGCGCTTGTACACAGGGTACTTTGTAATGTCGAAATCTCTGAAAATTATTTCTCCCGAATCAGGACGCACCAGACCTACTATCATGTAAAACGTAGTAGTTTTGCCGGCTCCGTTAGGACCAAGCAGCCCTACTATCTCGCCCTTGTTTATATGGATATCCACATTATCAACAACCTTGCGCCCCTTGTAACTTTTCGCAAGATTACGAGCTTCAAGAGTATACCGGCTACCTTGTACTTCGCCTTTGTCCATATTTCCGTTCAGTTTGAAAAAGGATTCTCCCAAATTATTTTCCGGGCATTGCCTCAAGTGCAACGCTCTCTTCAACCACAACCCGCTCTTCATCAAGCCAGATCGACATTTTCTTGCCGGTGATAACATTATCGCCCTTTTTCACGACAGGATCCACTTGTATGAGCACCTGGTTATTCTTTCTTGTATACGTTGCCTTGCCACAGGTGGCTTCCATTTCACCGCTTGTCAAATAAACCTTGCCTGATGCATCAACACGCTTTATTTCGTTTGTCTCTTTCTCTATAAAGATAATCATTCTGTCGGACTTCATTGTAAATTGCTGGTCTTTTACAACAACATTTCCATCAAACAGCGCTACAAGATTTTCATAATCAAAGTCCAACTTGTTGGAAGTAATTACAGTAGGTATATCCCTGCTTCGCTTTTCCGACTTTAAAAGTTCGGCAGGACCAGTTGCCAAAGCGTTTATTGCAAAAAAAGCTATTGCAAAACTTGCTATATATTGTCTTGTTTTTTTTCTCATCGATTTTACCTGATATTCAAAAAGTTCCAGCACGCAGAGTCATTACCGCATTAGTTTCCTGTAGGACTACCTGACATTCTGAGTCCCTGTAAAGGATTGTTCCCGTTACTCTGTTGCCATCATATTCCAAAAACACAGGTCCGTAAAATAGCGCTGTATCTTCCTTCTGGTTAAAGTCACCTTTTTCGGCACGTGCTATCCCGTTTGTTGTTCCATCCTCAGCCATCATATATAGAACTATGTTGCCTTCGGCAGTTGCACCGGTGTCAGTCATCCAAACCTTGTCAGCTAAAAACAATGTTTTAACACGCCCGTTCGAATGGCGCTGCAAGGGCATTCTAAGCCCTTCGAGCGCTTGTGCCTTGTCAGAAAAAGTTTCAGCAACAGTTACAGCAGTGATCAAAACGCAACACACAAGAACAACGGCTATACGGACGCTAATGCTTTTTCTTTCTTTTGTCAAAAATCTATTCAAATAACGACTCATCAATCTTTCAGATTTTACTTTTCAGTTTTTCCCACAACCTCATCTATGCCCACCAGTTCTTTCCATAACTTAGGAAGATCTGAAACAGGAATTGCATTTGCTGAATCAGACAGCGCCTTCTTCGGTTCAATGTGAGTCTCTATAAAAATGCCATCAACAGCACCGGTTGCCACAGCGGCACGTGCAAGTGCAGGCGCCCACTTTGCATCTCCTCCGCTGCCTGCACCCAATGCTCCCGGTCTCTGGACGGAGTGGGTGGCATCGAAAATAACAGGGAAACCAAATTCGCGCATTATCATCAGATTGCGCATATCTGCTACAAGATTCCTGTAGCCGAAGGAAGCCCCACGCTCTGTGAGCATTATTTTGTTGTTCCCGGTGGAAAGAATCTTCCCGATAACATGCTCCATATCCTCGGCTGCCATACTCTGCATCTTTTTTACATTAACAGTACAACCCGTTTCGCCTGCCGCAACGAGCAGATCGGTCTGACGACACAGAAATGCGGGAATTTGCAGAATATCTACAAACTTCGCAGCCTCGTATGCCTGCCACGGTTCATGTATATCTGTAATCACCGGCACACCAAGCATATCGCGAACTTCAGCCAGAATATCGAGCCCCTCTTCTATTCCGGGGCCTCTGAAGCTTGAAACAGATGACCTGTTTGCTTTATCGAAAGAAGCTTTAAAAACAAATGGAATCTTCTCTCTATCAGACAAGTCCGCAAGTTTTTCAGCAATGTTCAAACAGCTCTCACGAGATTCGATTACGCATGGTCCCGCTCTAAGGGCTAGAGGTTTATTATTGCCAAACTGTACGCTCAAAGAG
>JAAZFF010000396.1 GCA_012511845.1 Lentisphaerota bacterium | reverse complement strand
GGCGTGGAAGGTGGCAGATTGCCCTACACGTAACTCCGCATACGAAGGCGTTATCTCAATAGCGTTGCTGTCAGCTGATTCGCAACCTGAATAGAAAAGCATGGTAAGAGCCGCAAGGCAGAACATCATTAAAAAAGATATGGTGATTTTTTGTTTCATGATAGATATGGTGTTACATTAGAAATGACATCTCATGATGTAGACGACGTAATTTTAACAAAAAGAAACGGTGAAAACTAGAGTTTTATACAATCATACTGTATCAGCGCCTGGCGAAACTTCTTTTTTTATTCTGGGTTGCCCGGGGTCAAGCCTTCTGCCAAGTGTGTCGCACAAAAACAATACTGCCAGCAATACAAACCGTTCATTATCCTCTGCCATGTAACCGAGGAATGTCCATAAACGAAGTTGCAGCCAAAGGCTGGTAGCAACATAGTCCGTATCCTCAAGCATTTTATTGGCAAAGCTGCCGTCATCGGCAAATTGTGCTTTTATAATATCTTCCGACACCGTGTCTTCATCGCGCATAAACGGCAGGCAGAATTCCAGCTCGGGCGTAATTGCCATCGTAGCAGCTTCACGGAAACTGCCCTTGTCAATGAGCGTTACCATTGTGTCGAGGTCGAGACCCTGCCACCGCACGGCAATGGAGTCGCACAACATTATTGTTGCAGTACCGGGATTGCGCATTTCATCATCAAAGATTTTATATACCTTCTGACCGTCAAACATGCAGCGGCATATTGATACAAGGCACTGTGTTTGCAATACGGGGTCGGTATTGGCAGGGAAGGCTGAAAAAACGGTGCGTGCCTCGGAATGATCGCCAAGGCGGCTTAATGCTTCAGCTGCCCAGGCTTTTTCGATATGAAAGGATTCGTCATGCAAGATGCGGTGCAAGTCGGGTATGACTGCCGGGTCGGCTATCAGACCGGCAGCGTATATTGATGCGGCGGCGAGATCGGGGTCTTCACTGTCGAACAGCGTTACAAGAGTTGGCAGTGCCGGTTTATAGCGCGCTGCTCCGAGTGTTCTTGCTGTCTCGACTCTCATTCCGAGAGCCGGCATTTCCAGAAGCTTGACAAGCGCATCACCTAAGGTTGGCTCCATGTTTCTGGAAGCGTTCATTATGTTGCGCATTGCACCTTCACGGACTCGTGAAGAACAGCTGAACAGATCCCTTACGAGTTCATCTTCCAGAAGTCTGCCCCTTGCCCTGCTTAATAATTCCATGCGTACTGTTTCAGTTAGCGGTGCAGAAAGCATCTGGGCGTGGTATACGCTTCTTAGAGGGTTGTTCTCAAGAAGTACACGGACAACGTGCATTGTGGGGGCAGCGCCCTCTTCCCTCAGTCTGCTTATAAATATTGTGTTCAGAAAATAAATGCAGGCACCGGCAAGAGCAAGTATGTTGAAGGGACGCAATCCGAAATTGTAAGCACCATATTGCAGATTTTCGAATGCTCTGCCGGGGATTCCTGAAAAACCAAGCCCAGGAATTGTCAGCCAGGAATGAAGAATGCCACTTATTGATGAGGTTATGCCACCGACAAAACCGGTGATTG
>JAAZFF010000395.1 GCA_012511845.1 Lentisphaerota bacterium | reverse complement strand
TTACGGGATGATCGGGATTCAGCTCCATTATGCGCAGTGATTTAGGCATATTCTCATTGAATGCACACATTACCCTCTCCATATGAGCCGTATGTCCGTATTCATCAGCCACGAGGCAGGAAGCCGAATCTGTAAGTCTTGACGAAATGCGAACTGTTTTTACATCCTCTTTAAAACGCTCAGCAATGTAGTCCGTCAGGGGCTTGAACTTTTTGTCGGCTTCCGTCGGTTTCGGTTTGCCGTCTTCATCCTTTTCCTTCTTATCGTCATCGAGGTTCAATTCTCCGCGATCTGCCGCCTGCAGTTTCTTGCCGTCGTATTCCCTCAACCGCTCAGCAACAAACGCATCTACCGGCTCTGTGAAAAACAGCACTTCATACCCATGCTGCTCCAGTACTTCGAGAAGCGGAGAGTTTTTAGCCGAAGAAAATGTGTCTGCCGAAATATAGTAAATTTCTTTTTGTGATGAAGGCATCCGCTCTACGTATTCCTTTAGTGTAACGATTTTTGACTCATCATCAGAAAGGGTGGACGGGAAGGTTATCAGCTCTTTAAGCTTATCGAAATTTTCCCAGTCGCTGTGAACACCCTCTTTTATCATGCGGCCGAATTGTCTGTTGAATTTTACGAAATCTTCAGGCTGATTTTTCATCATGTCCTGAATCTTTGATATAATCCTGCTTATCAGTACTTTTCTTATCCTGCGTATTATCCCATCGTCCTGCAGCATTTCACGCGATACGTTCAAGGGCAGGTCGGAAGACTCCACAACACCTCTCACAAACGAAAGATATCTGGGCAGGAGCTCCTTGATGTCGTCACCGATAAAAACGTTTCTTGCGTACAGGTGCAATCCCTGCTTGGCATTTGCGAAAAACATGTCATACGGCGCCGTTGACGGTATAAACAGTAAAGCCGTAAATTCCGTAGCGCCTTCAACGGAAACCTGGATTGTGGCAAGCGGGTCAGCGGAATCGTGCGCGATATGTTTGTAAAAATTATTCAAATCATCTTTGCTGACCTCATCCGCTGAGCGTTTCCAGATTGCCTTCATGGAGTTGAGCGTCTGCGGCTCCTCGCCCGTTTTTTCCTCATCCTCGTCATCTTCATCTTTTTCGGCACTCGGATCGGGCATAAGCACAATTGGGTATTCAATATAGTCGGAGTACCTGCGCACAGTTTCCCTTATTGTCCATGATTCCAGAAACTCCGGCATATCGTCACGTACATGAATTGTTATTTCTGTACCGGGAGCAACATCTTCTTCTATCTCGCCGATCTGATAGCTGTCTGTGCCGTCGGATGACCACATAACAGCTGTTTCTCCGCGCTTGCGTGTTTTAAGATCAACTTTATCTGCCACCATGAAAGCGGCATAAAATCCCACGCCGAATTGTCCGATAAGCTCCGGAGCACCGGCAGTCTCCTTCATTGCTTCGAGGAATTTCTTCGTCCCCGACGAAGCTACCGTTCCGATGTTTTCCTCCACCTCCTTGTGCGTCATGCCGATACCGTTATCAGATATAGTGAGCGTCTTGCTTTCCTTATCAGGCGTAATTGTTATCTGATAGGGCTCTTCCTGTGATTGGCTGCCGTCTGTAAGGGCACTGAATCTGGCGCGATCTATCGCATCGGAAGCATTTGATATCAGTTCACGCAGAAATACTTCTTTTTTTGAATAAAGAGAATTTATTACGAGGTTAAGTAACTCACTAACCTCTGTTTTGAATTTTTTCGTTTTTTTTGCCATTTGTTTACAATATTCTTTCTGTATTATTACGTTTTAAATTACTTTTACGGCGTCAGTCCCTGCTGCCGAGGAGTCCTGAGCGAATCAGATAATAGAGCAGGGTAAGCAATGCGCTTGCCGCCGCTGCAATATACGTTAAAAAGGCAGCATTAAGAACTTTGCCTGAAGCTTCGGATTCCTTCTGTGTCACAATCCCGCACTCCACCATCTGCAGTTTGGCGCGTCTGCTTGCATCCCATTCAACAGGAAGTGTCACTATTGAAAACAGAACGGCAGCACTGAAAAGAACAATACCGATCTTTATCAGTGGAGCAATCTGGAAAAGCATTCCGCCCAGGATAAAAAAGTATGAAAATGAACTGCCGAACTGTGTAACCGGCACCAGCGCCGACCTCCATGCCAGCGGTTTGTACCCCTGTGCATCTTGCAGGGCATGCCCTGCCTCGTGGCATGCAACACCTATTGCGGAAAGACTTTTCGAATTATAAACATCGTTGGAAAGTCGCAATGTTTTAGATGTCGGGTCATAGTGATCTGAAAGAAGCCCGCGTGATTTGCCAATTTTTACATCGTTTGTACCGGACTTCGCCAGCATCATTGCAGCAGCCTGGGCACCGGTCATGCCGCTGGAAACACCGACCTGGGAATATTTCTTGAATGTGGATTTAACGAGAGTTGAAGCTATCACCGACAAAAGAAGGGCCGGCAAAGTTATGATTATATATAGAGGATCAAAATACATGGGGAGTCCTTTCTGAAATCAGGGTGAACCATTTGCGTTAATGTACAATATGCATAGATTATAGCAAAAAATGTGCCGTTGCAAAATATTGTTATTTTGCGACACAATTTGGCACATCTCATCTTTTAAGTGCGCCAGAATAACGCAGCCGCACGCCCTTCGGGCAGTGGGAGGCACGGCAAGCCGTGCCAGTGGGCAGTGGGCAGTGGTCAGGCCCGGCAAGCCGTGCCAGTGATCAGTGGACAGTGGGCAGTGGGTAGTTTGCTCTGTCCCGTCCTGATATACATTGACACTTATTTAACCCAAATAAGGAGATTAAATGAGACAACAAATAGTGTATAGTGAAGCATTCAAGTTACGCGTTTTGCGTGCATTGGAGACAGGCGAGGTTGC
>JAAZFF010000394.1 GCA_012511845.1 Lentisphaerota bacterium | reverse complement strand
TGTCGGACAGGTCAGACGTGGCAAATCCCGAGTCCGAAGTCTCGAGTCCGAAGTCAAAACGATCCCGATAGCTTTTTTTCTACTTGCTTAAAAATGTGTTAGCGTGTAAAATTATCGTACGAAATAAAGGCGGTTAAGAGTATGGGAAAATTTATTGTAACAGGCGGGGCAGGGCTGATAGGATCCAACATCGTAAAGCATTTGAATTTACGGGGTGAGGAGGATGTCCTTGTGGTAGATCATCTTAATCATCCAGACAAGCAGCGTAATCTGGATCGTTTGAAGTTTTCCGGTTATATGGATAGGGAGGAATTCAGGGAAGCAATACGAAAAAAAAGGGTTTCTCCGGCTTCCGGTGTATTTCACCTTGGTGCGTGCAGTTCCACCCTGGAGACGAATGAGAATTTCCTTGATGATAATAACACTTACTATACACGTGATTTGTGTTTGTGGTCGCTGGAGAATGGTGCCCGTTTCATTTATGCGTCGAGCGCTGCCACATATGGTGATGGTTCTCTGGGGTATAGTGATGCTGATCAGATAACACCGAATCTCCAACCTCTCAATCTGTATGGGTGGTCCAAACAGAAATTTGATGTATGGGCATTGCGTGAAGGTCTGTTTGATAAAATAACAGGGCTGAAATACTTCAATGTATTCGGACCAGGCGAGGACCACAAAGGTGAAATGCGCTCCGTAGTAAACAAGTCCTTCAAAGGCATAATTGATACGGGAAAAATTTCGCTATTCAAGTCGTATAAAGAAAATTATGCTGACGGGGAGCAGGAGCGCGACTTCATCTACGTTGATGATGCTGCCAAAGTTACGCTATGGTTTTATGATAATCCCGACAAGAGCGGGCTTTTTAATTGCGGTACCGGCAAGGCGAGAACCTGGCTGGATCTGGCTCATGCCATGTTTGCGGCTCTCGAAATTGAACCTGATATAGACTTTATTCCAATGCCGGAAGAGCTGCAGGGCAGGTATCAGTATCATACAGAGGCAGATATCAGCAAGTTACGGCAATCAGGTTGCGACTTACAATTTGGTTCGCTGGAAGAAACGGTTGACGATTATATAAAGAATTATCTTTTGAAAATGGGGTGATTTAAAGTGAAAACGGACAAGGACGGGCTTTATGATGCGCATGTTCATTTGCAGGCATACCCGAAAGCTATTTTGGGAAGCGTCATGCGTCGTTCTCGTTCCGCTGGTGTAGTACGTTTCAAGTGCTGCGGAACATCTCCAGACGATTGGGATGAAGTGCTGAGAATATCAAACACGGAGGAAGGGGTAGAGCCTTCAATAGGTCTTCATCCCTGGTTCGTAGATGAAGTCGGGGATGATAACTGGTTTGAGAAACTTGAGGAAAAGCTTGAGGAAAATTCCGAAGCAGGGATTGGTGAAATCGGTCTGGATTCAACACGAGGTAATCTGAAGGGGCAGAAGGAGGCTTTTTTACGTCAGTTTGAACTTGCCATAAAGCTTAAAAGGCATGTAAGCATCCACTGTGTTAAAGCGTTTGGTGCATTGACCAATTATCTTAAAAGCGTAGCGGACGAACTGCCTGAGGTGCTTATTCATGCACCATCGATGTCGTTGGAGACATGGCGTGAGCTTGAACCGCTCGGTGTAATGATTACAATCGGCCCGAGAGTGCTTCACACAGCGTCTTTAAAAGTGAGCCAGCTGGCGATGGAGGTTGATCCCGACAGGGTGCTTTACGAATCTGATTCTCCATACACATGTGTGCACAAGTGTTCTGTTGCCGCAGTGGGAGGTTTTAATTCTCCAGAAACTCTACCTTTGGTAATGGCTGAGGTTGCACGGCTGAGGAAAGTAAAAGACAACATTGTTGCCGTTCCTCCACAATAGCGGCATCAGATTGCCTTTGGCGGATCAACTGCCCGATGCATATACAGGGGCGCGGCCGGTACGGTGTGCCCCGACAGTGCGAGTATTCCTGCTGCTTCAGCCGTAGGTAATGAGCTCCTTAATCTTGATGAAGAAAATGATTCCGTCAGGAAGTTGCCCAGCCTGTGCCAATCGGGCGTGATAATGAGCGCATCGGTTGATAATGTTTTTACAAGTTCAGCTCGTGGTACCAATATGATTTCAGGTATGCAAAAAGGGGTATTG
>JAAZFF010000043.1 GCA_012511845.1 Lentisphaerota bacterium | reverse complement strand
TGTCGCAGGCAATCAAAATTGTTTTGACTCGGGATTCCGGACTTGGGACTCGGAGTTTGAGTCTGACCTGTTCGACTTGTCTGACAGCCCATCATTTACGGCGGTTTTGGAAAAACGCGCCCTACCCCAGCCCTTCGGGCAGTGAACAGTGGGCAGTGTGCAGTGGGCAGTTTGCTCAACCTGCAGCTCGCTGCGCCTCCCTACCTTTTCTCCCTGTTCGTGTAGTTCGTGTGGTTCGTGGTTCAAATCTTGCGCCACCTTGGTCTCTGCGTTCTCCGCAGCTCTGCGTGAGATATCTGCGTTTCCAAAGTTCTGCCCACTGCCCACTACACACTAATCACTGGCACGGCTTGCCGGGTCCGTCGCCCTACCCTTTCGTGTTTATTCGTGTCCATTCGTGGTTCAAATTTTGCTCCATCTTGGCTTCTGCGTTCTCCGTAAACCATCGCTACGGAAGTAGCGTCACCAGACCGCAATCACCGGGTGTTTCCCTTAAACCCCCGCCCCACAACATGCGTCCCACCGGACCGCCGGGAACATCGCAATCTATCAGTTCAATTGTACATCCAAAAGTGGCTCCCTTGGCAGGTGAAAATCCCGGTATCTCCTCCCAGGGTATGCGGAGCATATAGGTAGTCCGGGTACCATCACGCGTAATATCGAGGGAGTACAGGGAAGAATCTTTCGCAAGATGACCGGACTTGACGCCCAGGCTGTATTTTGCCGGGCGGAAAATGGTGTGCTCCCCCGAACCGCCGCCGGGGCCGGCGTTGCTGATGTACCAGCGCAGCTGGTCGGTTTCAAGCCGATCGATTCCCATACGCGGGAAAATGGAAAGAGCTACAGCATCGCCCCTAAGCGTTTCTTCACCTGACCCGGATACGACCGGTGACGTGACAAATTTGTCGTCAACTACTACGACTTTAAATAAAAGTGCTTTGTCATCCCATGCAAACGTTGCACGCCCCGACAAACTGTCAGGTGTCCAGTTGTAGCCTTTCTCAACTTTGATCTGGTTGTCGCATAGCAACGGTATGGGCGAACTTTTATCAATATCATCCCTGACGGCAAAGGCAACGTGGTCGGTGCCGCGGTAAAGGGTGACCATCAGGTTGTCATAGAGCGTCCAGTTTTCTGATCCTCCTTTGCCAACCGGCTGGAAGTGTACGCTTTCTATCTGGTCGGTCGTGTTAACCCGTTTAGCGAAGAAGCGCCAGTACGAGGTGCCTGTGGCTCCTGTGGAAAAGACGTCCGGCATGTAATAATCTCTTTTAGTGCCGTCTTTATTTACCGTGCCCATGTTTGAACCTGAATCCATTCCCCTGCTCCAAACCCAGGCGGTGTAAAGGTATGTCTGGCCCGGAACAGGAATGTTCACACTCTGGTACGTCTGAGCCCAGTTTCCGGTGCCGGGAAGTTTAAGCACGTGGTTTCCCGGCACTTCCGGATCTTTTACACACAAGCCGTTTCCACTCCAATTGGAAAGACCATCCTCGAAGTCGCCGTTTTTTAAAAGGTTCCCGATAGTTGAATCGTCGGTGATGTAAAGCATGAAAGGTTTTTGCACAGTTTGAAGTCCGCTTGAAGCAACGTTGAGAAGCATGTCGGTTGTGGAAGGGAGCTCTGCCCCTTCTTTTCTGATGAACGCGAGCTCGATAAACCTGCTCTCTCCGGCTTCCAGGGAAACGGTGCACGGTTCGGCAGTACCCCATCCAACGGCTGAAGGAGTCAGCGTGAACTCTTTTTTGGAGCTATAAGCATTGTGCAGACGCACCGGCACGAGAATCGTGTCCCCCGCCTCGGCAACGTGCTGTGGTACCGGCGCAGGGATTGTCGAGCGACCGACAGTGGCAACAACATGCATTTTGAGGGCATCAAGATCGGTGCCCTCTACGATAACTGGCATCTCGCCGGCAACAATTGTTTTACCCTCGACATCCCTCTCATTGCCCTGATAGTCGGTTACTGTCAGCGCCTTTTTCGCCGGAAGCTCAACAGAAACTCCACTTTTCCCGGCAACCTTTAAAAACACAATGGACTCACCTTCCGGAGATTCAAAGAGGTTAATCTCTGCCTCGCCCAAATAGAATTTACCGACGGGTTTGGCATACGCAAGTTTACCCTGCACCACTGCCAATGTGACTGCCACTGGTCGTGGAGTTGTATCATCAAGAAGATATGTCCAGTTTCCTGCCGGATTGGGTTGTCCGCCGAAGTATACAACACGTGATGCACCTGCGCTCAGGACGTCCGGCCAGCGCTCCATAACATGGCGGCATTGTCCAACGCTTTTTTCAAGAGTCTGAGCCGGATCCATATTCCACGTGCTCATACCCGAAGCCGTCTCATTGTCGATGACTGCGACATGCCCTGCTGCACGCGCAGCGAGATCGCGCCTCGCCTCGTCGATGGATGCGAATGTGGCATAGTGCACGGGCAGAACATCAATATATTCCTGCACTCCGGAGTTGAGCAGATCGATGCGGAAATTGTGCGGCCAAAGACCTCCGGCAAGCTGTATTTCAAGATTCGGATCAACAGATTTTGCGGCTCTCGTACCAACACGGCACATTTAGAGATACGTTGCCACCGGATCCTCACATTTGCCGCCGGGGACGATTTCGTTCAGCCATTCCCAGCCATGGAGCTTGCCCTTCAGACGCTTGCTCACCTCGGTGATCACTGCGCCCCAGGCACGCATGTCAACCGGGGCAGGCTCATATCCGAAACCATGCATGCCATCGGGAAGTGCCCAACTGGGCGCACCCTGCAGGCTTATCCACGGGCGCAGTCCTGCATTAACATTGGCATTTACCACGAGCTCAATGCCGTCCAGTGTATATTGCCCGCGCCTGGATTCAAACCCCGCCCACCCTTTGAAATGGCGCACGTATGAAAAACCGAGTTTCGCCGCAAGTTCGGATCGTGACGGCGAGCTGACATCAGTACACCCGAAAGGTGTCGGTTCTTTATGGCGGCGTTTAAAGACAGGAGCCGTTGCGACATAGCAGTAATCGCTCCCAAAGCCCGGAATGTCCGCCGACACGCTGAATGTGCCGCGCTCGGCAAT
>JAAZFF010000393.1 GCA_012511845.1 Lentisphaerota bacterium | reverse complement strand
TATTATAAGTTACTTCCTCAATGCCGGTTCTTGTAATCTGTAAAATCTCTTCTATCAAGAATCTTCACGCTATCAAGATAACACAAACCCAACTTCTCTGGAAGCGGCATATTCATAAAAATCCAAACTTCATGTTTTTTCTTGCAAAAACACATCATCCCGTTATAAACTACAGTGGCAAAAGCGGGCGAAAGAAAGCCCTGGATATCACGAGAAAAGCCATGAATAAATATATCGAAGATTTCATGAAACATTACCCTTATGAAGGGCTTACTTTCGACGACGTATCACTTGTTACAAGATATGCGGACTTCCATCCAGACTCTACATCGCTGGAAACACGGTTGACCTCGCGAATCAATCTGAATATTCCGTTCATGAGCGCAGCGATGGATACGGTTACTGAAGCGCGTATGGCGATTGCCATGGCGATGCTCGGAGGGATAGGGGTAATACATAAAAACCTGAGTGCCGAAGATCAGGCTGATCAGGTCAGCCAGGTCAAGCATCATCTTAATGGACTTATCCATAGCCCGATCACTTTTCATATAGGTCAGACAATTGCAGAGATTCTATCTATCCGAAAAGAAAAAGCCTACAATTTCAGCGGCTTTCCCATACTTGATGAAGCTGGCAGGGTTGCCGGTGTTTTAACTTCCAAGGACATTGCCTACGTTGAAAATATAAACGTCAAGGTTGAAGAGGTAATGACAAAAAACCTTATCACTGCCCCTGAAGGAACCGGCCTTGATGAAGCGTACAAGCTGATGCGGCAAAACAAGAAGGGAAAACTGCCCCTTGTTGATAAAAACGGCAAGCTTGCAGGCTTGTATAGTTTCACAGACGTACACAACCTCGTAGAGAACAATTTGCCCATGGCAAACCGTGATTCGAGCTATCGCTTGCGAGTTGCTGCTGCAGTAAGCGGAGGCGAAGACTATGAGCGTGTGGAAATGCTGGCAGATTCTGAAGTAGACGCAATAATAGTGGATAGTGCACACGGTCACACAAAAAATGTGATGGATATGGTTAAATGGATAGTAAAGCACTACCCTGACATAGATATAATCTCAGGCAATGTTGCAACAGCGGAAGGCGCACTGGCGCTGCGCGACTGCGGAGCACATGCTGTCAAAGTAGGGATCGGTCCCGGTTCAATCTGTACAACACGTGTTGTTTGCGGAGTAGGCATACCGCAAATAACTGCTGTCTACAATGCATATTCCGCTCTAAAGGGCTCCATCCCTGTTATTTCTGATGGAGGCATCCGCCACTCCGGCGATGTGCCCAAGGCTATCGTTGCAGGTGCGGAATCCGTCATGCTCGGTTCTGTACTTGCCGCTTCCGAGGAAAGTCCCGGAGAAAAAATAATCCATGAAGGCCGGCATTATGTAGTATACCGCGGCATGGGCAGTCTGGCAGCAATGGTCGCCGGAAAAGGCAGCCGTGAGCGTTACGCACAATCAAGCACGGCAGCTGAGGACCTCGTTCCACAGGGAATCGAAGGCATCGTTCCATATGCCGGGACTGTCAAACAAGTTCTTAACCAATTTTGCGGAGGACTGCGCTCTTCCCTTGGATATTGCGGTGCTTTAAACTTGAATGAACTGCGTGACAGCGGCAAAATGGTACGAGTAACCAATGCCGGAGTACAGGAAGCGCACCCGCACGATGTGAAAATAATCCGTGAAGCCCCGAACTACAGATCGTAGAAAAACAAGGCTTCCGGGTCTCACTGCAATTGAAAATCGCAGACTTATGGCACGCATGGGAAAACTACTTTTCCAAAAGCGTATCAATAAGGAGATCACCCGGGAGCAAAGAATGCGAAGGCGACTCACTTTCTGTCCGCTGCGCATCTTGAAGCCTGTTGCCACATTGTCGTTCAAAGCCACAGGTCTGTGGAACAGGGCATACAGTGAATTCATTAACCCCATCGTACGGAAAAATGAGTTCGCAATCAACGGTCTTGATGCAACTTCAGCCGGTTTTACAATTCTTCATCTGAGTGACCTGCACCTCGATCTGGACACCAGGCTGACGGGCGTTATTTATGAACGGATCAAATATCTCAAGTACGATATCGCTGTCATTACCGGCGACTTCAACAACTTCACCATACATTCAGACGGTTTGGCATTGCGGGAAATGAAAAAAATAATGCCGGCTTTCGAACAAGCTCCGATATTTGGAGTACTTGGAAATCATGACTCGCTGAGAGATGTTCATGTAATGGAAAAAATGGG
>JAAZFF010000392.1 GCA_012511845.1 Lentisphaerota bacterium | reverse complement strand
TCGAAGAAGCAATTTGTAACCGTCAAGGAGGACTGCAGGCTTGCAATGGCCCCGCCCATCCCCTTGTCATAGACGACGGCTCCGCCGTCATCGTGATCTGCCATGTTATCGCTGAACATGCAACCGCTTATTGTCGCATCTGTCACGGATTTTAGGCAGACCCCGCCACCGAAGTCCGCCGCCGTATTGAATGAGAACTTGGTATGGCAGATAGTGAGCCCTGATGAACCTTCAGAGTTAATCGCACCACCTTTCTGACGCTTGCCATTTTGCAAAACAAGCCCGGAGAAATGATTCCCCTGTTTTGTGTTCACAACGAAGATGCCGTCCACGCTGCCTGCATTGATTACGGGGAGGTCGTTGAACTTAAAATCATGGGGAGAAGTTTCCTCGAATGCCGCCCCGAGTCCGGCGACCAGGAGTCGGGTGCTTACGTCCATGCCGGACTCGTTATACGTGTCAGCTGCAACGACAATATTGGTGTTGGGCGGGGCAACAGCAACAACTGCGGTCAGAGTTGCAGCACAGGCATCGGTGAAATCCGAATAGGGCGATTCCTCATTCCCGGATGGGTTGACAAAGTAGATGTCACCCGACTTGGGAGCGCAGGCTATTCCGGTTGCACGAACTGAATCGCTGCCAAGTTCCATTGTTCCGGTGAAAGCCACCAGTTCAACCTCTATGATTCCACCCCGTTCAAACTCCATCCAGAACTCGTCTTCCAGTTGCTCTTCTGTAAGCGTGGTCTCCTCAATTCCACTTGATTGGGTGTTGTCGAGAATTTTAATATCCTCTGTCCCGTCATTCCGATAAACTCGAACAAGACCTTTGTTCCGTGTGTTGCTAATAGTTTTCAGCCGCAGCTTGTAGGATAAAGGATAGAAGCTTGACGGGAACGCCACTGGCACAAGCTTCAAGCTTATCCCGTTGTCCTTGCCACTGCCTTCTGTCTCTCCGGCACGACGATCCAAGATTCTTGTGATACTTCCGGTTTGATGGTCCCAATCCTCTGGAACCTTGTAATCTTCCAATCTGTAAATATCCAAGTCAATAGGGGTTGCCGTCAGCTTCATTGAAGCGCGGCTGACTATCCCCTCGGCTTCACCAGTTCCTTGGAAAGAGTAAACAAGCGTGGCAGTGCCGGGTTCAACGGCTTGCAGATATATGTGATCGGTTGAGGCAGTGCTCCACGAGACACCCCCAACTCCATTGGTGACAATCTGCCCGGCGACCAGCATAGGCGTTTCATTTGTGGCGGGGTTTGGTCTCTGCCACACGCAAAATGACGGATCACCTTCAAGACTTAATGTGTATGTGCCGGACAAGCCGATATCTGTCCGCAACTGGGCAATCCGGAAGGCATTTGTATTCACAGGAATTACCCAGCCATATTCACTCGAAAGCGTTGGATGCAATGCCTTGTCTTCAGAGTCAACATCTCCATCGAAATCGAGGTCACCGAAGATGCGCTGGCTCAGAACCGTAAATGTATTTGTGAAGGTATGTGAGCCCTCACCATCTGTGTATTGCCATACAAGATGCTTATCACCCACTGACTGGCTCTTATAGAGTCCTTCAATGTATATCGCTTCTCCTGCACTGATTGTACCGGTAAAGGCGTTGCTCTTGCAGGCGTTGCTCCAGAGCATCAGACCGTATGGAAGGGACGTCAGCGTGGCAGAGTCTGTAACACGTCGTCTATGCTCCGGACACGGACAGCAATTAACGGGATAAAAACCAAGGGGGAAGAACTCCCTGAGATCGTTGTCGATCGTGCCGTTTGAATTGATGAAAGATACATACCTCATTTACAGCGGGATTTCCAAATTAGATATACAATAAACGAAGCGATTATAACAGCTCCAAGTACCAGTACAATACTTGTACGTGAAACGGGTACTGGAGTTTGCGCTGTATTGGGTTGAACATCTAACACAGGGACATTTCGAAAGTTGTTCGTGTAAGTTCTTGTTGAGCAGTAAAATGACTAAAAAAATCAAAATGCATTGTTTAATGTTCATATTCATCGCATTCCCCATCCGGGATTTCCATGAAATTGTGTTTTGCCGCGATCAATGTCGATCCATTCCACAGCATCGTATTCTATAGGCAGTATGATATCGCCGTTCAAATCCACGATTCCCCATAGCTCTTTGCCGTTGCGAACTTCTGATGCAGGGAAACATCCATTCTGCACGTAACCGGCGTCGTTGTATTTAAATGGTGTGATAACCTTGCCCTCGCGGCTTATCAATGCTGTCT
>JAAZFF010000391.1 GCA_012511845.1 Lentisphaerota bacterium | reverse complement strand
CGGCAGCACTCCGTTGCTTGTAATGGCACTTGTTTCAGCGCTGTCGATAGAGCTCATTTCGATGCTGTATCGAAGAGAGTGCGATCTGCTTCCGAAGAGAGACGGCAGATTGCTCGTTGCGTTTAGGATGAGTGCAGTGCTTATTTTAATCTTTATGCTTCTTCAGCCTGTCCTTGTTGGAGAATTAACCCGGACAATCAGCCGGCGTGTAGTAGTGCTGCTTGATGATTCGGCTTCGATGAATTTCAAGGATAAATATTGGACACTCGAAGAGCGTATTGAAGTGGCAGTGGCTTTGGGGGCGCTGGAGGACGCACGCGATGCAGATTTCACGGAAGCTATACGGGAGGTGCCGGGACTAGCAGATGATTTTTCATTTTACCGAATAGTTGACGAGAGCAAAACGGATGAAGAAGGCAGCGGGCTTGACAATAAAAAGGTCGGAGAAACAGCCAAAAAGGCACTTTCCGTATTAAAACCGCTGCATGAGAAATTTGGCGGCATGGTGGAGACTCTGCCACAAGAGGAGTTCGGCGAATTGCGCGAGACTGTCTCCAAATCATCCTCCATGCTGGAAAAGACGCTTTTGCCGACACTTGAAAAACTGACAAATGAGAGTGGAAAGGCAGATGCCAGTCTGGGCAATGCTGTATCGACATGTGCCAATAATTTCAACAAACTTTCCGAAGCTCTTCCAAAACTTGAACGGGCGTTTATGGTTTCCGCATATAACAAGCTTGAAGAAGAAAAAAGACAGGAACTGCTGGCGTTATCTGATGAGACCCGTGCTGAGATAAGCCGACGTCTCCTGACTGAAGATGGTTTGTGGGATGGAAGCAGTGCCGTCAATGCTCTTAAAAAAGTGTATGATGTAGATATATATCGCTTTGCAGCGGACGCTGTTTATGACAGCAGCTTTATTGCGGTCTCTGATGAATCTGCTGAAGCGGGTGAGGGTACAAATGTTACTGCATCTGCCGGCTCAACGAATTTGCTTGCGTCAGCTGATATGACAACCGTTCCGGGGGATCCGGATTCCAGTGAGAGAGAGACAGCCAGGGTAAAGGCGTTCAGGTCTGCTACCGATATCACGGCAGCTCTGGAAAAAGCCATGGAGCAGATCCCTTCAGAGCAACTGGCAGGTTTTCTTGTTATTACAGATGGTCGGTTTAACGGACCGGCGGGAATGGATGCAGTATCCAGAAGACTCGGCAATGCAGGCGTACCCATATCAACAGTCGTTGTCGGAGGTACAGAGCCTCCAATGGATATAGCTTTTGGGGCTGCCAGGGCACCGCAGTCAATATTCCTTGGCGACAAGGTAATAATAAGCGGCTCAGTCGATGCTACACGCGCTACCGGCAAAGAGGCGAAGGTCGGTCTGTTTCTTGGAGAGGAAAAGGTTGAAGAACAGATCTTTACGATCGACAATGACGTTTTTACAAGAGAGTTCCGGTTTACTCACGTTCCGGAAAGCAAGGGCGTGCTGCAGTACAGGCTTGAAATTGAAGAGGTTCCCGGGGAGGAGTTTGTCGATAATAATTACTGGGTGCTTGATGTGGCTGTAACGGACGACCGCACCAACGTGCTCCTTGTTGATAACCGTCCCCGCTGGGAGTTCAGATATTTGCGCAACCTCTTTTACGGGCGTGATAAATCTGTGCATCTGCAGGAATATCTGGTTAAACCGGATACGGTTTTCGGACAACCTGAAATAAAACTGCCTCCCGCCTCAGCCAGCCGTGAGTTTGGCGATTCGGAATCGGGTGATTATCCGGAAACACGCGAGGAATGGCGAAAATTTGATGTTATCATTCTGGGTGACTTGAAGGATGAGCATTTGCCTGATTCAGTAATAGAGGAAATCACCTATTGCGTTAATGAGCGAGGGGCTTTACTTGTGGTAATTGCGGGTCAGAATTACATGCCTCATAAGATTTGGAATCCGCAATTCAGGGAAGTCCTGCCTATTCTTTATGAACCTTCGGATGACGATTATCGCAAGGGACCTGAAGAAAAGTTCAAACTTGAGCTTACGCCCTCCGGACGCATGCATCCCACGATGATGCAGTCGTCTTCGCAATCTGAAAATGAAGCAATATGGGAAGGCATTGCAGAGTTTGATTGGAGATATAAAGTCGATGGAGTCAAGCCGGGGGCAGAGGTTCTGGCTTATGCTCTTGATTCGAGCTCCACTTATACATCCCTCGCAAGCCTTGCTCTGCAGGATATGGAAAAGGATCCCGATGCTGCGGTCAGACTTCTTGCTGAAAAAAGACAGGAGCAGGCGGTGAACTCCCTGATGGTGGCACAGACTTACGGCAAGGGCAAGGTTTTCATGCTTAATACTGATAGAACATGGCGTCTGAGATACAAGGTAGGAGATGTGCTTCATCACCAGTTCTGGGGTCAGGTTCTGAAATGGGGTGCAGGTGAGAAGCTTCGGGCAGGAAACGATTTTCTAAGGATCGGCACTGATCGCCTGCGTTATACGCCCGGGGAGCCGATCAAGGTTTATGCAAGGATATCGGATCGTAACTATAACGCATTGAATGGGTTGTCGCCGACAGCAATATTGCATTACGGCGACTCGCAACTCGAGACGATTCGTCTGCGGTACAGAGAAGGTTCCAACGGGTTCTATGAAGGGGAATTAAGACCTCTTGCAGATCCGGGGCGTTATAAGTTAACATTTGAGAGTTCACGTGCAGAGTCAATATTGGGTCAGGAGTATCCGTTCGGAATAGAGACTCACTTTGTTGTAGTGACTGCGGAGAATCCGGCTGAGTTTGTGGACATAACGGCATCTTCAGAAATGCCTCTTCGGATGGCGGAAGCATCTAAAGGCAAGGTAGTAGGTCCCGCACGGCTGGGTGAGCTTCTCAATTCATTCGGAAAGGGAAATCGTGTAGTAGTTGAGCGTACAGAAAGACCGTTCTGGAATTCAGGACTTCTATTTCTCATGGCAGTAGCCCTGGTGACGGCAGAATGGATTATCAGAAAACGCAACGGAGTCGCTTAGAGGTACCTCCCAACAAGGAAAGGTTTAAACAGTGAGATTTTGGAAGAAGAAAAAATTAAAAACCGGTCCCCGGCTTTCTACGATATCGTACGACAAGCTGCCTCCGGAAATAACAGCCAAGCTTCTGGAGTCGCGTGCGCG
>JAAZFF010000390.1 GCA_012511845.1 Lentisphaerota bacterium | reverse complement strand
TTTTGCCCCTCCTTCCATTCTGATACGAGGATCCAGCCACAGCAGGAGTAAATCACTTACTAAAGTCCCAACCATACCTAAAAGACTCAAAACCATAAGCATAGAGCCTGCAAGATATACGTCTTCAGTCATCAGACCATCTAGCAAAAGCGGCCCGACCATTGGCAGACTGAGCACTATGGCAACTATTGATCCCCCTGAAACGATGCTCGGGAAAAGTCCGCCTATTCCGGAAATGAAGGGGTTAAGAGCAAGTCGAACAGGATACTTCATTAATAATTTAAAGGGTGGTACGCCTTTTGCCATTGCTGTTGTTACGTAGGGTTTACTGAGTTCATCAATGAGGTTGCCCCTCATCGTGCGAATCATGCTTGCCGTTCCGGCTACGGCTATAACGACTATAGGCACCCACATATGTTTGAGCAAATCAAGAACTTTAGCTAATGACCACTCCGGTGTGGCTGCAAACTCCGGTGAGAATAGTCCAGATACATTTATACAAAAGTATTTTCCACTCCAGTACATAAGCAGTATTGCGAATAGAAAGTTAGGTATGCACATGCCGAGAAAACCAAGAAAAGTCAATACATAATCGCCTATGGTATAGCGCTTCACAGCAGAATATATTCCTATGGGGAATGCGACCGCCGAGGTAAATAAGCTAGTTCCGATTGAAACTATTATGGTAAGTTCAATGCGAGCACCTACAATCTCGTTAACAGAGCGTTGAGTTTCCATGGACCGTCCGAAATCTCCCTGCAACAATCCTTTATCTGCCTGCGAGAATGAAGTAAACCATGGTATTCCCATCCATATCATGTACCGCTCAACCATTGGTTTATCGAGATGAAACGTTTCTCGAAGCCGCATTGTTTCTTCGATCGCAGCCGTGTCGCCCGACAGTTGCAGCTGGAGTATTTTCGTCTGAATAAAATCCCCCGGCGGTGCTTGGATTATGATAAAAGTAGCAATTGAGATTATCAGAAGTGTTGGAATCATGATAAGCAATCGCTTGCCGATAAACGGATGACGTATACCGGCATAAACAAAAAAGGCAACCACTAATATACCGAGAAGTCGAGTAAAGAGCTTGCCCAGCGAACTTCCATCATCCTTTACTGTCATAGTTGCCGGATCCAACGTATCCGGTGCTGGAGTTATGGTGATCATTTCTTCTTTTATTCGTGCAATTGCGCCCTCTGAATCCGCCGGTGATTCAAAGTAATACGTTTCTATACCTGCGTTTGCAGGCGTCGAGTAATTGTTGCCGGCAATTGCTGTACGTGGCACGTTACGAAAACCGTCTTTTACAACTACAAGCCTTGGCGGAGGCGTTGCAATACTTATTGACCATACATTTTCAGCTGCTATGTCGAGTATCTCCTGAAAAATTTCTATGCGCTCTTCTTCACTGCTGGCAGAATAAGCCTTTTCTAAAAGCAGCTGTCCCTTTCGTATATCACTGTCTAGCGGAGGCTCGGAACCGCCTACTGATGACGGATCATCAGCATAGAGCCCGAAGAGGCGATACCACATACCATATGCAGGTGCAAAGTGCGACTCTGCCTCCGTTGCAACAAAACTTCTCGGCTCTACTATCGGATTAAACTCACTTTCACCCGTCCAAACTGTAAAATCATGCATGAGGCCTACTTTTTCAGTATTGAAAAGCGGGCGCGAACGTTCTCTCTGAATTGCACGTATTCCGACCTTTGCCCAATCGTCCACTATAAACTGAACAGGTCCCTCTCCTGTAAAGTCTGTAAAATCTATATACCACGTCATTCTTGATCCATCAGGAAAAGTACGCATTCCTTCGCTGTCTCTGCCGTCGAGACCGATTTCATCAAAAATACGGTTTGCAGTGGCAGGATCAAACTGTGTATAGCTTTTCAGGAGTTTTTCACTGTGATATGGCGATTCTCTACCCGGTGCAATCTGGGCAGGTTCTCCAACGCCTGCGTATACGGCATCTATGATTTCCTGCCGATCTATTGCTATTGAAAGTGCTTGTCTGAATTGTTTTTTTCCCAGAAATTCCGATTTCCATTTGGATTCTTTGTTATCGGGAAAAACTCGCCTGTTGATGTTCGGCCAAAGTGCAAAAATTGAACGTGAAGCGCCGAACCAGTGATAAACCTCATAACCTCCGTTATCACGGTTTTCCATAAGAAGTGTATAATCCTCATACCTCATATGGCGTGTCTGCATTGAAATAGCACCGCTTGTTGCCGATATTGGAATGAGTTTGGGATTTCTTACCTCAAATAGAAGCCTGTCTATATACGGGAGCTGGTTACCCTCCTCATCAACTGCCCAGAAATAAGGGTTGCGGACGAACATCTCCGGCGGATTTGCCTTATATGTACGGTAAATCCATGGCCACATCCGCGGATGTTCAGGGTTTCTCGTACCTCTCAATGAAAAATAAAGCGAGCGCTCGCTGCTATACCCCTTCACATTCATTGCCGCTTCGATAAGCTCACGATCGCCGATTTCAGGATGATAAGGTCCCAGATAATGTTTTGGTGAATATGGAGATGCATTAAATGCAACCATCTCAAGGAATGTACCATGAGGATTCGGGAATCGAAACTCCACTGTATAGTCATCTACAGCAACAACATCACCGACTTCACCGCCTGAAACCATCCAGAAAGGTGGTGTGCTTCCAAAATAGCAGGTGTCGTACTTCCACCAGTATTCAATATCTGCTGATGTAAAAGGATGACCGTCTGACCACCGGATTCCACGCCTCAAATGAAAAGTCCAGGTACGTTTATCGTCACTTACCTCCCAGGATTTTGCCAGATGCGGGCGTATCGGATATCCCATCGGAGACCATCTCACAAGTGTAACACCGGAGAGACGCCATCCGACTACGCCAATGTCACCGGGAGAATTTGCCACGCGCATCCATGTGCCACCGTATTCGCCTATGCCGTCAACACCTTTAAGAACTAACGGTTCTGACCCGATGCGCTCTGTTACTGGCGGAATTTTTCCTTCTTCTTCAAGTTCTGCCAATATGGGTGATTGCCCCTTGGGATACCATGCGGCATTCTCCCCTATCTCATAATCGACATCCTGCTGTAGCACTATCAAGTGTTCATCGTCGATTTTTACTTCACGCAAGCGTTCTGTCTCATGGAGTAACTCCTCGCTGTATTCTCGTTTTACATCCGGAATATCAGGCGCCAGAAAATGCCCGAATAAAAAAACTACAGCATAGAATCCTGCAAAAGTCAGGACAAGTTTCCCAAGAGTTGATGCAATTCTTTTCATTCGTATTACTCCTGAATCGGTACATATATGGCAGGCGGCGGCGGTTGCTCCATGCCTTCGCCCAGGAAAAATCCGGGATGCGGAGGCTGATTGTAGCTGACATTCTGCCAGGCAATTGCAAGGCGATACTGCGGATCGTGCATCAACGTAACAAAACGATGTTCTGTTGGGTGCGGAGTTACGTAAATCCTGATTTCATCTCCGGACTTAGTGCGCCATATCATCTCTTCCCGCCAATCTCCGAGAATGTCGCCTGAAAGCACGGGATTGCCTTTTGTCCAGTTGTTTGAACGTACTTCTTTGTTTTCCCACACTGTTACCTGTTTTTCATTTTCCCAATCCCAGCGGTAGACAACTCCATGCCAGTCGCCTTTCTTTCCTGCGTTGTCGAGCAGTTGACGAGTTAAGGTTCCTTCCCACCAAATTCCGAAGTTAAATGAGCCTGGGCACTTTCCTATAGGCTCTCCTTTTGCAGAATAGAGTGTTTTGCTATTAGAAGCCCAGCTTTCAGCACCGGGGTACCGCGGGTCAATATCAGCAGTCATGCCCCTTCCTACATCTTCATCTCCAGGGGTTGTCCAGAGAATCTCGCCTGTACGGGCATCGCGAAATGAAGTGCCAATCCCTCCGTTGCTCTTGATGCTTTCGTGGGGCATAAACACTTCAAAACCGGGACGTGATGGATCAAAATTGCTGACGTGCAATGCGTCACCGTGTCCGAGTCCGGTCGAATGAAGTCCTGTGCCGTCGTTGTTAACTACCATGGAGCCGTAAATTATCTCATCGCAGCCATCCC
>JAAZFF010000389.1 GCA_012511845.1 Lentisphaerota bacterium | reverse complement strand
GTTATTTTTCTTAACTCCGTTTAATTTTTCTGCCCATAATATGCGTTGGGTCCATGCTTGCGAGAGAAATGTTTTTCCAAAAGTAAATTATTCATTGTAAGCTCCGGATTTATCTGGAGCGATATAAAAGCCATTTTAGCGATGTTCTCCAGTATAACAGCATTTTGAACAGCCTCATAGGGATCCTTACCCCATGAAAAGGGACCATGATTCTTTACAAGCACTCCGGGAATATGGGCAGGATTCAACCCGTTGAAACGCTCCACTATGACTTCGCCTGTTGTTTTCTCATAGTTCCCCTCAACTTCATCTTTGGTCATGTCTCTCGTGCACGGAACATCACCACTGAAATAGTCTGCTTGCGTCGTGCCTATATTCGGGATGGGGCATCCTGCCTGTGCCCATGATGTAGCATACGTTGAATGAGTGTGAACTATTCCGCCTATGGAGGGGAACGCCTTATAAAGTTCCAGATGTGTGGCAGTATCTGATGATGGGTTGTATTTTCCCTCCACTACGTTTCCCTCCAAATCGAGCACCACCATATCGTCCGGCTTTATGTTGTCGTATGGTACACCTGAGGGTTTAATAACAACGAGTTGCTCATCTCTTAAGATTCCGCTTACATTACCCCATGTGAGAATAATAAGACCATGTTTTACAAGGTCAAGATTTGCTTTGCAAACAGAGATTTTCAATTCTTTTATATTCATTTCAAGATATCACGGTTTGAGATGGTTCGGCTGAGCCGTAAATCCGGCTTTAAATTAACGCTCTATAATGATGTTTATAGACTGCAAGAAGTCAAGTTTTTTCTGTTATTTTGATGTTTTTGTGACGACTGGTAGAGTTGCCCTGATTAAGTGTATAAGGGCAACGACTGTTAAATCTATCTGGATTTTTTCAATCTTTTAAGTATCCCAGTACCATGAAGTTGTCGAACTTGCGTTTCTATTCACTTGTCTAAACAACACTTTGATGGTATTTTGTAAAGAAGTTAAAGGAAGCTAATTTACAGGAATTTTATATGGCAAAGCGCAGTTACAGACAAACATTACCCCCGGACAAGCCGGCATTACGGATACCACCATACAGTGCGGAGGCAGAAACAGCAGTGATCGGTTCAATAATGCTGGATCCACATCGCACACTCGATCTTTGCAGTGAAATGGGCATTGTTTCAGATAGTTTCTGGATAGCCGGCAACAGGACTATTTTTGAAATATGCTCGCAACTTTTCAGTGAGGGCAAACCGGTTGATGTGTTGAGTGTATGCGGCGGGCTTCGCTCGGCAGGCGAACTTGATTCTATCGGCGGAACGATGGCAGTAGAGCGTATTGTAGAAGGAACTCCGGCAGTAGCCCATGCGGAGTATTATGCCTCGATTCTCCGTGATAAACATTTGCTGCGCCAGCTTATTGATATGACTAATGCTGTACAGGAGAAATGTTTTAGCCCGGATCGTACAGTAGAACTCATAATAAGTGAAACAGAACAGGATGTGCTCGCAATAGGTGAGAGACGTCAAACTGCCATAATACCCTGGGCTGAAGCAATAACTGATACATTTGGCAAGATAGACAAGACCCTGCAAAGAAAAGATGGAATAAGCGGAATTTCAACCGGCTTTAAAAATCTTGACGATAAACTAAGCGGTTTGCGTGATGCTGAAATGATAGTACTTGCTGCTCGCCCCTCAATGGGGAAAACATCGCTTGCGATGAATATATGCGAGAACATCGCTCTTGGCACAGATGCCGGGGGCAAGGTCAACAGAAGAGAGCCGCTGCCGGTGGGAATCTTTTCCTGCGAAATGTCTGTAGATGCTCTTATAACACGTATGCTCTGCTCCAGGGCGCGTGTCTCTCTTCAGAGTGTTATGGCTGGATATGTGAACAAGGTTGAAGCCAATACAAAGCTGTCGCGTGCTGCAAGTGAACTGATGAAAGCCCCTATTTATGTGGATGATACCGGCGGACTTGACATCATGGACCTCCGTGCAAGGGCGCGGCGCATGAAGAAGCGCTATGGAATAAGATTTCTTATGATTGACTATCTGCAATTATTGAACAGTAGGGAATACTTTAATCAGGGGCGTCAGCTTGAGACATCGCACATTTCTGCAAATATAAAAGCAATGGCAAAAGAATTGGAAATCCCCGTACTTGTACTTTCGCAACTTTCCCGTGCTCCGGAGACGAGAGACAAGAGCGGCAAACCTCGCATTTCTGATTTGCGCGATTCAGGTGCTATTGAGCAAGATGCTGATGTTGTTATGCTTTTGTGGAGACCAATTTATTATGCGGACAAGTTTGCCGGAAAAGAGCTTGAAGACGAAACATTGGCAAAAATTGATATAGGGAAGAACCGTAATGGAGCCCAGGGCGTAGCTGATCTGACCTTCGAAAGTGAGTTTACCCAATTTACTGATAGGGCTTACTTTGACGAGCCTCTTGAAGAAGACGATTAGCGTGATTTTTGTTTGTCGATGTGAAATATTTTTACGATCAGTTTGTTTCTATTTTTTGTTGACTAAAGTCCATCTCTTTTGATAGTCTGACATCTGTCTCTGTGGATAGGCGAGATAGCTCAGTCGGTTAGAGCCGTGGAATCATAATCCATTGGTCGGGGGTTCGAGTCCCTCTCCCGCCACCATTTTTTTTAGGGTTTTGGTGATAGGTTGCCAAAGCCCTTTATGTTTGCCCAATATGCTATTGCACTGATCCGAAGGGTAGGGCAGCGATCTATACACAGATTTGCCTAGCTTTTTTCAACCACAAACTACACGAAAAACACGAACAAACAAGAAGGCAAAACTTTAGCGTGGTGTTTATATAAAAATCCAATTAGGCAAGGTAGGGCGCGTTTCTCCGCAAACCGCCGCCGCTTCTCCGCAAACCGCCGTGAGCCCGGGAGCCCTGAGTGCCGGCTCGGGTTTTATTTGCATGACGGCATAATCGTTCTCGTTCTCGTTCACGTACTCGTACATGATATGGTCGAGTTCCATTCCTATTCTCGTGTACGGAAAACGTGTACCGCTCCGCTATGAACGTGTACGATCTCCCGGC
>JAAZFF010000388.1 GCA_012511845.1 Lentisphaerota bacterium | reverse complement strand
GGATGGCGTTGAGCAGGAAATTGACAAGCAGCAGTTTTTACTGGGTGACCCGCGCACACTGGAAGAGCTTATATGCGACCTTGCGCGCCGCGGCGTAATTACATCATTCTGTACGGCGGGGTATCGCTGCGGCAGGACAGGCGGTTGCATAATGGATTCGCTGAAGACAGGCAAGGAGGGTACTTTCTGTAAAATCAATGCAGTACTCACTTTTCGGGAATGGCTGGAGGACTTCGCCTCTCCGGAAAGTGTAAAGATATGTACGCCTGTGATGGAGGCAGAGCTGGCTGCAATTGGGGAAATGTACCCCAAGTTCTACCCGCACGTGCTGGACCGCTATAACCGCATAGGAAACGGTGAACGCGATCTCTACTTCTAAACTGCTTGAGGATGACGTTGCCGATTTTATCCGGCAAAGTATTCCTACGGCAAAGCTTTTAGCTTTTTCGGAACCGCCGGGGTCGGCGTCTGCAGCAGTGGCAGAGGCTTTCCGGCGTGATAATGCAACGAGAGCTGTTGTCGTTGTGCTGCGGGATCCTGTAGCATTCGAATCAGCATTAGTAGATGCCAGGTCTTTCTGCGACGTTCCATCCCAAGTGAGCGAGTACCCGATGCCGGATGTTGAAGGTGAAGATTCCGGTGCAGTTTTGGTGCGTCTTTCTGCAATTGACGCCCTGCGCAGCAGTGGTCCAGGCACCATTGTGGTGACGTGTATTCAGGCATTGATGCAGACTACTCCCGATCCTTCCGAACTTGAGAAGGCGACACGATACCTGGATACGGGAGAGGAGGTATCAATGGATGACTTTATAGAATGGCTTTCAAGGTCAGGTTATAAGCGTGAATCCGAGGTGTTTGAGCCGAATACGTTTGCTGTAAAAGGCGGGATTTTGGACTTGTGGCCTATAGCCGCACGTGGTCCTTCCCGACTTGAGTTCTTTGGCGATGAGATCGAGTCGATCAGAAACTTCAACCATCTCGATCAGCGTTCAATCAGGGTTATTCACGCTCTCCGTATTGCACCCGTACGATATAGCCGGGTGTGGGAGGTGATGTTGCACGATTACATTCCTGACAAATCTGTTGTAATGTGGATAAACCATGAAGAAATAGAGCTGGAAGCTGACACATTTCAAAAAAGTGCGCTACTTCCTGAATCTTGCAGCCTGGAACATATCAGATCTTCTTTGCTGAAGCGTGACAAAATTCGTCAGTTTTTTGCCGGAGATCCACCACCGGCGGGCGTGGAGCAGTGTCTTCTGCCGTTTGGGGCTGTGGATGGGCTTGCCGGTGCTGACGCACATCGCCATGATCCGGATTTTATGGCAACACAGCGCAGCAGGATAATTCAAAATAACCTGGAAATACAAGAGTGCGGGAAAAATATCAAATTATATTTCTGCCTTGATACGCAGGGGGGAGTAGAGCATCTTGCCTCTGAGTTGAAGGGGAATTCGGCAGATGTTCGAATGGCGCCGCTATCAGGCGGTTTTCTGGTGGAGGGGTTGGATTCTCGTATCAGGGCAATATATCTCTCGCAGGCGGATTTATACGGTCATTCCAAGCGACTGCGCGGTCGTGTATCAGAATTTGCAATCGCTGAACGTAATTCAGATCCGGAGCATGACAGCGATGAATTGGCAGAACTCAGCAGCCAGATTCTCGATACGATAACTCCCGGTTCGCTCGTTGTACATATTGAATATGGCATCGGCAAGTATCTTGGAATTAGAGAGACGGAAATAAAAGGAAAAAATACCGAGACTCTCTGCATTGAGTATGCTAATCGTACGAAAGTTTATGTTCCGATAACGAATGCCAATCTGGTTTCCGGATATAGGGGGGCGGGGGATGCTCCTGTAAAATTGCATTCAATCAGCGGAAACCGGTGGAAGAGGGAAAAGCTTTCAGCCAATGATTCTATTCAGACATTTGCCCTGCGTATGCTTGAGACGCAGGCTCGACGAAAACAAATGGAGGGGCACGCCTTTTCACCGGTAACTTCTTATATGCAGGAGTTTGAAGCTTCATTCCCGTACACGGAAACGAAGGGACAGGCGGAGTGTATACGCCAGGTAAAGCGAGATATGGAATCGTCGCACCCCATGGATCGAATTGTCTGCGGGGATGCAGGATACGGCAAGACGGAAGTGGCAATTCGTGCGGCATTTATCAGTGCAATGCAAGGGCGACAAGTTGCAGTGCTCGTGCCCACAACAGTTCTGGCGCAACAACATTATGATACTTTTGTAGATCGCATGGGAGCGTATCCTGTCAACATTGCCATGCATTCACGTTTTTGCAGCCGCGCGCAAAGGGATGCCGCCCTCGAAGGCATAGCGGATGGCAGGGTTGATATTATAATCGGAACGCACGGGATAATTCAGCCCCATGTGAAGTTTAAAAATCTCGGACTTGTGATTATTGATGAAGAGCAGCGCTTTGGGGTACGTCATAAAGAAATGCTGAAAACTGTCAGGTTAATGGTAGATGTTCTTACTCTTTCAGCCACACCGATACCGCGGACTTTATATCTGGGTCTTACAGGTGCACGTGATATGAGTCTGCTTCAAACTCCGCCACGGGAGCGGGTTGCTACTGTTACGAAGATTGTCCACCATTCCGATGAACTGATTAAAAAAGCGATTTTAGCTGAAGTAAACCGCGGGGGGCAGGTTTTTTATCTTCATAACCGTGTTTTATCGATAGACCTGGTGCATAAGCGCTTGAAAGAACTGTTGCCCCACGTTCGAATTGCCGTTGGTCACGGGCAGATGCCCCCTTCCCGAATTGAGAACATAATGCGTGATTTTGCTGCGGGCAAGTATGATGTATTGTTATGCACAACGATAATTGAGAACGGCATAGACATACCTAGGGCGAATACAATCCTGATCGATCGGGCAGATCGGTTCGGGATAGCTGATCTGTATCAACTTCGCGGCAGAGTAGGGCGTTCAGGAGTTAAAGCATATGCTTATTTTATGATTCCTCCTGAAAGTTATATCAGCTCAGACGCCCGGC
>JAAZFF010000387.1 GCA_012511845.1 Lentisphaerota bacterium | reverse complement strand
GGATAGGGATAAGCTGCGCCGTATGGTGTTGGAGGGTTTGGGATGGCGCCTGACTCGTGTTTGGAGTGTTTCCTGGTGGTTTGACAAAGAGGGTGCCCAGCGCCGGCTTCTTGATGAAGTAAATGCGGCTGTTGAAGGGTTGCCTCCGCCAACTGGACCATCCCGCCAGCTCCCTGAATATAGCAGTGCCTCGATGCAAGACTTCGCACCGTCATTCGCTGCAGAGATTCCTGATGAACACGAAAAAGTATACATACCGTCGGAGTTTGTAGGTGATTATGCGAAAAGCCAGTCTAATTTCAATCTTGATTTCGGTCCGCAAATAATTTCTGAGCAAATGCGCAGAATTATAAATTCGGAGGGTCCCATAGTGGAGTCACTTCTTTTTAAACGCGTTATAAAGGAATGGGGTTTTTCACGTATAGGAAGTGCGATGGCTGTAGTTCTTGACAGATCTGTGCCACTAAGCAGGGCACTTACCAAACAGTTTGGAGAGCGTGTTTACTGGCCGGAAGGAGTTGATTACAGGAGTTACAGAGATTTCCGCACACCTGGAAACACAGATGACGCACGGCGTTCTGTAAAAGAACTTCCGTTGGAAGAAATTGCAAACGCCATGAAGAGCCTTCAGGAACGTTTCCGTGCATTACCTGACGAGACTCTTTTGGCAGAGAGCGCGAAAATTTTCGGGTTCGGTCGCCTTACGGCTACCGTGCGCGAACACCTTGAGCAAGCGTTGAAAAAAGCTAAATCCCGGGCATAAGGGGCTTAGCTCATTATAGCCTTTGCCAGTTCATTTCCGAACTCAGAACACTTAAGTTCAATCGCACCCTCCATTAGCCGGGCAAAGTCATAAGTTACTTTTTTTGCGGCAATCACTGTACCCATTGCTTTGATTATCAGGTCGGCTGCTTCTTTCCATCCCATGTATCGAAACATCATTTCTCCGGAGAGGATTAACGAGCCCGGATTTACTTTGTCAAGTCCTGCATATTTTGGAGCAGTGCCATGGGTTGCTTCGAATACGGCTGAACCGGTTTCGTAGTTGATGTTGCCGCCGGGCGCTATTCCTATTCCGCCCACACATGCAGCGAGTGCATCAGAAATGTAATCGCCATTGAGGTTTGGTGTTGCTACAACGCTGTACTCTGCAGGGCGGGTAAGCAGCTGCTGCAGGAAGGCATCGCAAATCACATCTTTGATTATTATCTCGTTACCTGTTCCGGGGTTGGTTAATTTGCACCAAGGACCGCCATCGAGCTCAACGGCACCGAACTCACGTTTGGCAAGTTCGTATCCCCAATCACGGAAAGCACCTTCCGTAAACTTCATTATATTGCCTTTGTGAACAAGCGTAACACTGGAGCGATTTTCGTCAATCGCATATTGTATGGCAGCCCTGATAAGGCGCTCCGAGCCCTCACGGGAAACAGGTTTTATTCCTATGGAGGATGTTTCCGGAAAACGTATTTTCGTTACCCCCATTTGCTTTTGTAGAAAATCTATTACCTTTGCGACATCCTCAGTCCCTGTCATCCACTCTATTCCGGCATAAATATCCTCCGTGTTTTCCCTGAAGATTACCATATCAGTCAGATCCGGTCGCTTTACCGGGGTAGGGACACCTTCGAACCAACGTACGGGACGGAGGCAGACGTAAAGATCAAGCTCCTGACGCAGCGCAACATTAAGTGATCTTATTCCTCCGCCCACGGGCGTGGTAAGAGGTCCTTTTATGGAAACTAAATTTTTGCGAAGTGCTGTGAGTGTTTCTGCAGGGAGCCATGTATTCGGGCCATAAACATCATTAGCCTTATCTCCGGCATATACCTCCATCCATGCGACCTTGCGTTTCCCTCCATAAGCTTTTTCTACTGCGGCATTCCAGACTGTCATTGCAGCTCGCGTTATGTCCGGTCCTGTTCCGTCGCCTTCAATAAATGGAATAATCGGGTTGTCGGGAACTTGCAGGTTGCCATCGGCATCCATGGTAATGGTTGTGCCATCTTGCGGGACTGTAATTTTCTCGTATGTTGTCATTGTTATAAGCTCTCTTATTGTGTTCATTAAATTGTCTGAGTGAAGCTGTTTGGTTTTTTTCGGCTCATTTGTCAATTATAATCACCGGTTGGTCGTGCGTATTAATGTGTGCAGCGACATTGTGATTGCATAAGCATCTGCCAGGGGAATCTTTTTTCTCTCGTGTTTGGGTCCCCAGGGGTCGGAGTATATTATCTCTGCGGTTTTCTCGTTGTAGCCTATGATGAGCCTGAGGTGTCCGCCGCTTGTATACGGGGCAATATCCGGCTCGTGTGCAATGCCCAAAACAATTCCCCAGATAAGTGGAGAGTTGTTTTTAATATATTGTTCTACAATTTTTGCGAATTTGACAAGCTCGCGTTTTGAAGCTGTGCTACGGAGGATTTTAATGTCGGATGTTTTAAAAGTTTCAGAAAGGTCTATGTGATCCTCACTTATACTTAGTTCCGGATGTTTCAGCTTCCTCGCCATGATGTTGTACTTTGCAATGATCTTTGCAAATCTTGAGTAATCAAGACCTATTATTGTTTTGACCCCCAAGTTGTAATTGGAGCAAATTTTTGCGACCTCATCGAGCATTTTGCCTACATCTGTGCCGTTGTCTTCCGTACTGCCGACCCGGTTTGCCAGCTCCTCCTGATCGACATCTATGCCGTAATACCTTAAAACGCGTACCATTGTAGCCGGAGCACAAGAAGAACGACCTGTTTGCAATACCATGGGGATGCCTGTTATGCGCACATCCCCGTTATCGGCTTTGAAGACTCTTCCTTCAGAAGAGGGTATTTGCAAAAAGCAAAATATCACAAGCAGGGCAACTGTTTTCGTTTTCATGGAAAAGATTTTCTGTATTAACCTGCTTCTTTTGTGTTCCCTTGCCCTGAAGAGGCAACAAGCCATGCGGAAGGAGTCAGAAAAGCACCGATTGCTGAGCCCAAACCATTATAGAGAAAATCTGAAACTGTGCATGTACGATTTATTCCCGGTATTACAGCTTGCAATATTTCCAGCAGGGATCCGGCAAGAATGCACCAGAGAAAAATATTTACTCTGTCAAGAAGGGTTGCCGGCTGTTTGACAAAAGCCATCATTACTGTAAAAGCCAGCAGGCAATATGCGACGGCATGAAACGCATAGTCGAGGGGAAGGGCTTTTTCCATGTAAATACCGGGATCTTTTGGAATAGGGACGAGCGACATGTACGCAAGCCCGATACAGGTAATTACAAAAGCCGGTAACCTCAAGTTGTTTGAAACAAACCTCATTGAAGGATGTTCTAGAGATTTGGTATTTCCAGAGCTTGTGAGACAGACATTTTTTCAATTTCTGCGGCAGTAACTTCTCGCCCGAGTTTATGTGACAGGTATACGCCTTCCTGTACGCGTTGCGTTTCAAGCGCCAGTTTGGCTGTTGGAAGCAACGTGCAGCGTCCCAGCAGAACATGTACCCAATGCGCCTGCGGAGAGTCGTAACAAGCTGTATCTTTGTAAACAGTGTGATCCAGAAAAGACATAATGTCGAGATTAACTGTCGTATCCATTTCCATCTCATCTTCGCGCGTATGGAAAGTCAGCGGTGAAATTGTCAGTCCGCCATGAGAGCCACATATGATCGAGGATGGAAATTCTTTTGCATGAATTGCCCAGGCTTCTATTATATCCATGGTCAGCCCTCCCTTATAGTGGGCAAAACCTGTTCCAAGTTCCTCAACATTGAAGCCACTTTCATTGCGACGTTTTTCATTCATTGCAATTTCCGAATATGTTGCTCCTGTTACACGTTCCAGCTCCGGAATACCGGTCAGGTACAAGAGCTGCGAAATATGGTAAACACCCATATCAAAAAGTGCACCACCGGCGGCAGTGAGGGTGTTTACAAATTCTTTCGTGGCATACCCG
>JAAZFF010000386.1 GCA_012511845.1 Lentisphaerota bacterium | reverse complement strand
CCACTGCACCATACCGCGCGAGGCATCGAGATGACATGTTATGGCACCTGCCTGCGCTGCCGCCAATGTTGAGCCGCCGGAATAAGCAAAAAGATTTAAAACGGGCGGCGATTTTCCTGAATGCGCTTTCCTCGCCCTTACCTGCTGCCGTATCCAATGCCATTGCGCCCGCTGCTCCGGAAAGATTCCAAGATGCCCAAAATCTGTCGTAGAAAGATTAAATCCAAGACCCGATTCATTAATAATCCAGTGCCCCGGTAATCTCGAGCGCCCCGACCAGCGGTTGCCATGCTCTCTGGCGAAAGAAGCATCTGCGCGACTCCATACTTCAGCCGGCAGCACCGGCTCCCAAATAGCTTGCGAAGCAGGACGGACCAGGATTACCTTACCAAAACGCTCCAGCTTTCTACCGTTGCCGCTATCAAGCAGCTCATAACCTTCTCGATTTTCTTTTAAACTCACTCGTATTCCTGATTATCTTGTTTGCCTACCGCTATGGAAGGTGGAAGTCGCCAAAGCTCACAGTGTTGCTCCAGTTTTCGAACTATGGCATTTTTCAAATCGTCAATCCCATACCCAGATTTTGCCGAAATAGGAATCGCATTTGGATACCTCAAAGACAGATTTTTATAAAAACTACTCGTCGGACCATTATCACACTTATTAAGCAAAAGCAGATATGGCACATCTTTTGCCCCTATTTCAGAGAGCGTCTGCCGGCATATATCGATCTGATCATCAACAGCAGCGTGAGAAGCATCTACAACTACCAGAAGCAAATCAGCCCTCAGTGCAATATCAAGTGTAGACTTGAAGCTCGCAATTAGTCCATGGGGAAGATTGCGGATAAACCCTACCGTATCAGTCAGCAGGATTTCTTTGCCCTGCCCCAGCCAGACAATTCGTGTTTTTGTATCCAGGGTAGCAAAAAGCATATCGTCTACAAGAACATCGCAGTCCGACATAACATTCAATAGTGTCGACTTTCCGGCATTTGTATACCCCACAAGAGATACGATTGGCCACTTGCGTCTGTCCGTGTCGTAAGTGACCTGTCTTGATTGAATCGCCTGCATTTTCTTGTTGAGTTGGGCAATCCTGCGGCGCAGGGGCACGTTTCTTCTTTGCAGGTGGCTCTCCCCCGGACCACGAACATTTGCGCTACCCGTAAAGCGCTGCTGCGCCTCTCTGACAGGTATTCTCTGAAGCTGAAACTGCAACCTTGCCAGCTCCACCTGCAGTTTTGCTTCAGCTGAGCGTGCACGACGTGCAAAAATCTCGAGAATAATCTCCGTCCTGTCGTATATGCGCACATCAAGTGCCTTCCACAGATTATGTGCCTGAATAGCATTAAGCTCGTTGTCAACAATAACAGATGCAGCATCAAGATGACCCAACGTCGCTTTCAACTCCGTCACCTTGCCAGACCCCGCCATAGTGCCGCCATCAGGCTTGTCACGATATTGCACAAGAGAAGAAACAGCCTTGAAGCCTGCAGTCTCTGCAAGACGCTCAAGCTCATGAAGTGAGTCAGCCGCCTCAACCCGATCCATTCTTGAATGTACAACTTGCAGCAGAACTGCCCGATTATTTCTTTTTGTATCGTAAAGTGTCAAATGTCTCTAGTTTTTGTATCAGCAACAGAAGGTTGCCATTATTGAATGTTATTGAAATTTTATACGTATATTATAAGCCCATAGTATTTTCCAAGTCAAACAACAGATCCAGTCCGGACGCCGATTGTGCTGCCGGCGCTACCCGGAGCATACTGATTTTTGGATGGCGAATGTCCGCATGAGCCGCTTTGTATCGTCTGCGGAATATATTTTATATTGCCGTAGCAGCAGCCTTTAAGTTATATTAATCTCATATGAATTCCTACGTGCCTGAAAGTTTACCGCCTTGTTCGGTAATAGAAGATTTTTTATCTGACTGGTTTCGGAAATGTTTTGCAAAAACTTTCCCTGATGTCGACTTGGCTGGTGCCGGATCCGTTGCTGTCGCCACAAATCCCGATTTCGGCGATTTTCAATGCAACGATGCCATGCCGCTGGCAAAGACCCTGAAAATGCCCCCGCGTAAAATCGCAGAACAAATAGTCTCCAACGCTTCACTGCCCGGCGTTATAGAAAGCCTCGAAGTCGCCGGACCGGGATTCATTAATATAAAACTTGATGATACTTTTATATCCGGCAGAGCCGTATCGATAGGAAACGATGAACAGTCATGTATCCCTCAATGCGGTGCCGGAAAAACCGTAGTAATAGATTACTCCAGCCCGAATGTGGCAAAACCCATGCACATAGGGCACATCAGATCGACTGTCATAGGCGCTGCCCTCGACAATCTGTACAGGGCACTCGGGTTTAATGTAGTTGCCGACAACCATATCGGAGACTGGGGAACACAGTTCGGCATCATCATCATGGGATACAGGCACTTCATAGACCATGAGAAACTTGAGGAATCTCCAGCCGCAGAGCTTGAACGCGTCTATGTAAAAAGCTATGCAAAGGCAGGCGAAGACGAATCCTGGATGGATAAATGCAGGGCGGAGTTAGTAAAACTGCAAAATGGTGACGCCGAGAATCTTGCGCTCTGGAAAGAATTCATCCGGCTTTCTAGAATCGAATTCGACAAAACATACGAACGCCTGGGCGTAAGCTTTGATATTACAAGAGGCGAAAGTTATTACCAGGACGCGCTTGCCGGTATCGTTGAACGCTTGAAAGACAATGGTCTTGCACGCAAAAGCGAAGGTGCCATAATCGTTGATCTGTCCGACGAAGACCAGGGAGTGTGCATAGTTCAAAAGAGTGACGGTGCATTCAATTATGCTACCACCGACATTGCCACCGTTGACTCCAGGGTAACCGAATTTTCCCCCGCCAGAATCATTTACGTTACAGATGAGCGCCAACAACTTCACTTCAAGCAATTTTTCAACATATGCCGAAAAGCAGGCATAGCACCCGAAACAACGGAGTTGGAACACGTCTGGTTCGGTCTGATGCGTTTGCCCGAAGGGACCTTCTCAACACGTCAGGGCAATGTGATTAAGCTCGAATCACTGCTGGATGAAGCGGAAGTACGCGCTTTGGCAATAATAAAGGACAGTCGACCGAACATGCCCGAAGAGGAGGCAAAAGAACTCTCGAAACATATAGGCATCGGAGCTATCAAGTATGCAGACCTGAGCCAGGATCCACGCACCCTTATCACATTTACCTGGGACAAGGCATTATCGCTCGACGGTAACTCCGGTCCTTACCTGCAATACGCCTACGCCCGCATATGCAGCGTTATGGCAAAATACAAGGAGCAGTTCCCGGAAACAGAACCTTCAGACTACCCTCTCATCCTCGGCGATGAGCTGGAGCGCGCCATAGCATTAAAACTTGCACTATTTCCGGGAACAGTTCGAAAAGCCGCTCTCACGTATCGGCCCTGCGTTCTTGCCGACTATTTATTCGACCTGGCGCAGGCTTACAGCTCATTCTATCAGCGTGTACCTTTCCTGAAGGCTGAAGAAGGAATACGGGAAAGCAGAATCCGTCTGTGTGGAATAGTTGCAGGCGTTCTTTCGAAAGGACTCTCATTACTTGGCATTAACACTCCCGAACGGATATAATAGAAGACTCCCGAGCTAAATCAAAAATCCTGACCTGAAATGGCACAATTCAATTACACAGCAAAAAGCCGAGACGGCAAAAACAAAGCCGGCATCGTTGATGCTGCAGATCGACGGGGCGCAATCAGTGCCGTCGAAAGAATGGGATTGATACCGCTAACCATAACGGAAAAATCCGGAGCGACAAAGCAAAAAAGCAAATCGGGAAAAACAAAATCAGGAAAACCGCGATCTGCATTCAAGCTGACCCGTCCCAACCACATGACAAAAAATGAACTCTCCCTTTTTACGGGAGAGTTATGCGATCTGATCGATGGGGGCATGACGCTGGGCAATGCCTTGAACAGGCTCGGCTCACGCGGTGATGGAGAAAGCGGTCCTTCCCAGGTAATTACAGCTCTTCGTGACTCCATAGTCGAAGGGGCATCTTTTTCTGCCGCTCTCGAAAAATTCCCAAAAATATTCTCTCCCATTTATGTGAATATGATCCGGGCAGGTGAAGCTAGTGGAGCACTAACTGATGTTTTGCGTCGACTGATAGAGCATCAGGAGAGATCGGCAGCTGTCCGCGCCAAAGTCACGAGTGCAATGGTATACCCGGCAATAGTCCTCGTGATGGGTTTTGGCGTCGCCATCTTTGCAATGACTTCAATCCTGCCCAAATTTAAAACTATTTTTGATTCGATGGGACCAGACGGACTTCCTCCCATGACGAAAATGCTTATTGGAATCAGCGACTGGATAAAAAAATACGGCATCCTGCTAATATGCTTTATAGTTGCCGCGATTATTGGTCTGTATAAATGGATTCAAACTCACAAAGGGCGTCGCAAGTGGGACAACCTGAAACTCACCCTGCCGCTTATCAAGGGAATTGTTGCAAGCGCAACGTATGCCAATTTTGCACGTACACTTCAATCGCTGATGGAAAATGGTGTGCCGGTTCTTCAAGCTCTTAAAATTACAAGCCAGACTGTTGGCAATTCAGTAGTCGGTGACGAACTGTTGAATGCCCGCGAACGGGTAACAGACGGAACCACAATTTCCGGTCCCCTTGCGGCAGGCGGCGTTTTTCCCCGCACAATAATTGACCTGATTTCCATAGGTGAAGACACCGGCGACATGCCATCCGCCCTTGGTCATATCGCTAAACGCTACGAAAATGAGCTCAACAGGAATGTAGAAATCTTCACCTCTGCTCTCGAACCGATAATGATTTTTGCAGTAGCCCTGATTATCGGCTTCATCGCCGTCTCGGTAATGCAGGCAGTACTCAGCGTCACAAGCGGCGCCAACATCAAGTAAACTCATGCTTGTAGAGATTATCCATGTGTCACTCAGAAGCCACGGCGCACTGGAGAGCGTGCACAAAATATGGAGGGCGAATGTCCTCAGGAGCCGCACGAGCCATCCCAATTCCTAATTCCCAATTACCAACTGATCACTCTCTCCCGGCACTAACCACAGACAGCATACGCAAAAAACGCAATATTGCAGATTTTTCGTAAAAAAGATTGACTTTTTACTATATAATATCGTAAAATTGCGCCCGTTTTAAATCTTATCGGTAAACAAAACAATCAGGTAAACAAAATGAATCCAGAACTTCTTGAACAGGCAAAATTGAGAATCCCCAGTATCCCGGTGCTGGTGAACGTAGTTTCTATGCGATTCAAGCAGTTGAATGAAAATATGCGTCCGCTTGTAAAGCCGCTTTCTGCCGACGAAGATCGCCTGGATATCGTACTGAGAGAAATTGCCGAAGGTAAACTTCTGGCTCAATACGATTTTGAGAATTTCGGAAGAAAAGGCTCTTAAAAACGTGGCAAAAAAGAACCCACCGTCTTCACCGGGGGGGCGCAAGTATGTAGCGCGCAACCGAAAAGCCTTTCATGATTATACGATTATTGAAAAAATAGAGGCGGGCTTGCAGTTGCGCGGCACAGAAGTAAAATCAATACGCATGGGACATGCCGGGTTGAGCGGCTCTTATGCTCATATCGACAAACGGACAAATGAAGCTTTCATCAACAACATGACGATCCCCCCGTACGATTTCGGGAACCGCTTCAACCATGACTCCCTTCGTACACGCAAGTTATTGCTTCACAAAAGAGAGATCAGGAGATTGCGCGAATTTGTGGAGCAAAAAGGCAATACTCTCATACCCTTGAGCCTCTATTTCATAAAAGGACGTGTCAAGGTGGAGCTTGGCGTCTGCAAAGGTAAGGCATACGCCGACAAACGGGAAGCAATACGGCGTCGAGATGCAGAGCGTGATACCCAGCGGGAGGTTGCCCGCCATTTCAGGGGATAAGCAATGAGAACTTTAAAATCGGTCGACAATCTGGCAGATGAAGTTTTCCGCATCGTTCTTGCCGCCGGATTTTTCGATGGGATGCATCTTGGACATCGCGATATTTTAACGCATGCCGCAGAATGTGCCCGTGCAACCGGAAGTGAAACCTGGGTGCTGACATTCGAGCCGCATCCGCTCAATATAATTGCTCCGCAGAGAAAACCCGGACTTTTGACTTCACTGGATCTCCGTCTTGAATTTATCGGAAACTCCGGTGTGGATGGATGTCTCCTGCTACCATTTACTAAACAGCTTAGTGAGTTGACACCGGTGCAGTTCGTTCATGAAATTCTTGGAGGCTGGATGAATTCCGAAAAAAAATGCACCGTAGTTTCAGGCAACAACTGGAGGTTTGGCAAGGAACGTTCAGGAAAACTTTCTGATATCGAAACCTTGAGCGGCGGTGCAATAAAAGTTTCGGAAGTACCGACTGTTGTGTTTGAAGGCTCTCGCATATCGAGCTCCCGTATCAGGGCGGAAATACAGTCCGGAAACCTTGAAAAGGCAACTGCCATGCTGGGGCATCCACATCTGATACGCGAGCGTACGATATCGGGAGCAGGCATGGGAACAAAACTTGGATTTGCCACTGCCAACATCATGCCCAGGGCAGAAGTAATGCCTCCTCCCCGTGCTATTTACGAAGTGGCAGTGTCCAGACTCTGCCACAAGGGAGACGGCTGGATGAAAGGGGTGGCAAACTACGGCTTCCGGCCGACCTTCCCCGATGCATGTCCGGAGTCCGCCCTGCTCGAGGTGCATATCCTGGATTTTAAGGGCAATCTGCACGGGGAAGTCCTTGATGTCGTTTTTGTACGCAAGATTCGTGATGAAATGAAGTTCGAATCAAAAGGAGATCTTGTCCGCCAGATGAAGGCGGATGTTGAGTCTGTCCGGACTCGCTGAAAGTATATTGTTTAATTCACAAGGCTGTGAATCGGTGCCGGTATTCTGCCGCCGTGCATCACAAAAGCTTCGTTGCCGCCGGGGCAAACCGGTGCGGTAACTGTTCCAGAGCCGAAGAGTCCTCCAAAATCAACAAAGTCTCCTTTTTTAGCCCCCGGCACAGGGATTACCCTGACTCCGGTTGTCTTTCTGTTTGCTACACCTATTGCCGCTTCATCCAGTATGATTCCTGCCAGTGTTTCGGCAGTAGTATCGCCCGGGAGGAGTATCATGTCGAGACCGACAGAGCACACGGATGTCATTGCCTCAAGTTTCTCCAGCGATAAATCGCCGCGAGTAACGGCGTCTGAAATTGCATGATCTTCCATGACCGGTATAAATGCCCCGGAAAGGCCGCCGACTGAACTGGAAGCAAATGAGCCGCCTTTTTTGACAGCATCATTAAGCAGCATGACGGCAGCTGTTGTTCCGGGAGCACCAAGCCTTTCAATTCCCATTGCCTGGTAAATTTCGCCTACAGAGTCGCCTACACGCGGTGTGGGGGCAAGCGCAAGATCAACTATGCCGAATGTTACGCCGAGTCTCCGGGCAACATCGTGACCGACAAGTTCACCGACGCGTGTAACACGGTAAGCAGTATGTTTTACCTCTTCTGCTATTTCATCAAGGCGCGGATTTTCTCTCTTCTGCAGCAATCGCTCGACTGCCCTCTTTACCACACCGGGTCCGCTTACACCTACATTGATAACGCACTCAGGTTCTCCGGCTCCGAGCATAGCGCCTGCCATGAACGGATTGTCTTCCGGCTGGTTTGCGAATATCAGCAACTTTGCTGCTCCGAACCCCTTTTGCGCGCTTGTTGCATGGGCTATCTTCAATACAGTTTGCGCAATAAAATATACAGCATCGGCATTTATGCCGGCTTTAGTCGTTCCTATGTTGACCGAGCCACAAACATGCCCTGTTGTTGCCAGGGCTTCCGGAAGAGATTCAATAAGTGTTCTTTCTCCTGTTGTAATGCCTTTTTGCACGAGTGCCGAAAAGCCTCCCAGCAGGTCCACCCCGACTGTATCACATGCCCTGTCCATCGCACATGCCAGTTTTACGGCTGTGTCTACAGAATGGTTTTCGAGCAGTATTGAAGCCGGTGATACAGATATACGTTTATTGACTATCTCTACGCCATAGCGTGACCCGACTTCATTGGCTACAGGCACAAGATGCTCTGCTGCCCGGCAAATCCGATCGTATACACCGGTGAGGAGCTTTGCTCCATCAGGCGAGGCGCATGCGTTGAGATTTACTCCGAGGGTAACCGTACGCACATCAAGGTTTTCCTCACCTATCATGCGGAGTGTGGCGGAAAGATCGGATGTATCAAGCATGTTCAGCCTCCACCTCAATATCCCTTCCAAGTAATGAAGAAATAGGACCTACCTCGTTTGTCGCCTTGAAGATGTTTTCGTGGCACAAGTTTGCGGCAAGGTTAAAGGGACTCAGCTTTTCGGCGAGTTCTTTTTTGAGTTTTGCCACATCGCATTCGGGAGGTATGCGCACTATACCTATTGTAAGGGCGTGATTGCTGTCGGACAAATCGTGCCGCCAGTCTTCCACATTTACTCCATTTGCGGCAAATGTTGCAGCGATCAGGTGTACCCGCCCCGGTCTATCCGGTCCGGATACGGAAGCAACATAGCGCTCACCCTTGACGGGAACATCTGTATCGAAACTTGAAGCATATGGAATTACCGACACAACGGCATCCTTCTCCGGCAGGGATTTTATGATTGTTTCGCGCAACTTGTCAGGAACGGGGAGATCTTTTTCTACAAATTGCGCAACGCAACTTACAAGAAAAACACCCCCCACAATCATTTGTCGCAAATCGGTCAAATTACCGCCTGAATTAAAGACTGCACCGGTTACGTCGCGCAAGATTCCCACGCGATCAGGCAGGATGGCTGTCACAAGATAAGTGTGCTCAGCAATTTTCATCCGTGTTTATGCCTTGTTTTCCTGAGCTTCCTTGATGGCTGCCTGAGCTGCTGCAAGGCGGGCAATCGGTACGCGAAACGGGCTGCATGAAACGTAGTTGAGTCCTACACGGTGGCAGAACTCTACAGATCTCGGTTCACCGCCATGCTCTCCGCAGATACCCAATTTCAGATCCGGCTTGAACATCCTGCCCCTTTCGGCTGCTATTTTAACCAGACCGCCGATACCTTCCTGATCAAGAACCTGGAACGGATCATACTCATAGATTCCTGCCTGCACATATTCTTCAATGAATCTGCCGGCATCATCTCTTGAAAAACCCATTCCCATCTGAGTCAGATCGTTCGTACCGAAGCTGAAGAAGTCGGCTTCCATTGCGATCTTGTCGGCTGTAATTGCAGCGCGCGGTACCTCGATCATCGTTCCGATCTTGATATCAAGCTTTGTGCTGTTTTCCAGCTCTACTGCCGATATTGTTTTGAGAGCTATTTCTTTCTGGAAAGTCAGCTCTTTTACATCACCGACGAGCGGGATCATTATTTCAGGTCTTGAACCGGGAACTTTTATGGCAGCTTCACAGATAGCTCTTACTTGCATTGCCGTAACTTCAGGGTAGCTCATCCCAAGTCTGCATCCACGATGCCCAAGCATGGGATTGAATTCATGGAGTGAATCTACAAGTGCCTTGACTTCGGAAACCTCCAGTCCCATCTCTTTTGCCATTTCCTCCTGCCCTTCTTTTGAATGGGGCATAAATTCATGCAGCGGAGGATCGAGAAGACGAATTGTGCACGGACGACCATCAAGGGCCTCAAGTATGCCTACAAAGTCTTTGCGTTGCAGCGGAAGCAATGCTTCGAGAGCTGCATTGTACTGTTCCTCGGGAGCCTTCAGTCTCTCCAGAATATCTGCGCGCTCTTCATCGGATCCGGTAAGCGCATACTCCTGGCGAAGTTTTTTTACAGTGTCGGCTACGAGTATCAGACGGCGTATGGCAATAGTTCTTCCTTCCGGATTTGACGGGTTATCGAAAAACATGTGCTCTGTACGGCACAAGCCTATACCTTCTGCACCAAACCTTACTCCGCGTTCTGCTTCCCCGGGTGTATCAGCATTCATACGTACACCGAGGTGGCGGAACTTGTCTGCCAGATCCATAATTATAGAAAATGCCCCTACGAGCTCCGGATCTTCTGTTTCGAGCTCACCCGCGTATACTATTCCTGTAGAACCGTTGAGTGAAATCCAGTCACCTTCTTTCAGAACTATATTTTTACCGGCTATTTTCGCAACCTTTTCCGCATAATCAATCAGCAGTGAGCCTGCTCCGGCAACGCAGCATTTGCCCATCCCGCGTGCTACAACTGCTGCATGTGAAGTCATGCCGCCTGTTGCGGTAAGGATTCCCTGCGCTGCTACCATGCCTGCGATATCTTCCGGGCTCGTTTCCTTGCGCACAAGTATTACTTTTTCGCCGCGTTTTTCCCATGACTCAGCATCAGCAGCGGTAAACACTACACGACCTGATGCTGCTCCCGGGGAAGCATTAAGACCTTTGAGTATCATCTTGCCGGACTTTTCAGCCTCGTCTTCAACACCTTTCTTAAATACCGGGTGCAGCAATTGATCGAGCTGATTGGGGTCAACACGCATGACTGCTGTTGCCTCATCAATCAGTCCTTCATTTACAAGGTCTGTTGCAATGCGTACTGCCGCAGCAGCAGTACGTTTGCCGCCGCGTGTCTGCAACATATAAAGTTTGCCGTTTTCAATCGTAAACTCCATATCCTGCATATCTTTGTAGTGACGCTCAAGTTTTTCGCGATAGCCATCAAATTCAGCGAATATTTCCGGCATAATCTCTTCCAGAGATGTAAAGTTTTTCGCACGCTCTTCTTCCGACACTCCGTGAGCTTTTGCCCATTCTCTGGAGCCATCGACAGAGATTTGCTGCGGTGTGCGGATTCCGGCAACGACATCTTCACCTTGCGCATTTATAAGATATTCCCCATAGAAGAAATCGTTGGCACCGGTCGACGGATCGCGTGAGAATGCAACACCTGTGGCGGAATTCGCACCCATATTTCCATAAACCATTGACTGCACATTAACGGCAGTACCGCGCAGATTGCGGATATCATTAAGCTCCCTGTATTTCACTGCCCGGGGATTGTTCCACGATGCAAAAACAGATTCAATACCACCCCAAAGCTGCTCTACGGGATCCTGCGGAAATGGTTTGCCTGTTTTCTTTTCAACTATACTGAGGTACTCCTGAATAACTTTTTCCAAATCTGCAATAGCAAGGTCGCTATCAAGAGTAACCCCTTTTGCTTTTTAGACTTTATCCAGTTCGTGTTCAAATTCGGCGTGGTCTACACCCAGCACAACGTTTCCGTACATCTGGATAAAGCGGCGCTGTGAATCTTTAACAAAATGCTCATTACCTGTAAGTTTCAGCAGTGCTTCTGCTGTTTCATCATTCAGCCCGAGATTAAGCACGGTGTCCATCATTCCAGGCATTGAAGCAGCTGCGCCGGAACGTACTGAAACAAGCAATGGATTGGGCCCCTTGCCGAATGTCTTCCCGGTAGATTCCTCCAGCGTCTTCAGTGCTGATTCAACCTCACCCCTGATTGTGTCAAAAAGTTTGGTACGTCCCAGCTCATAATATTTGGCACACGCTTCTGTTGTTATGGTAAATCCCGGAGGCACCGGAAGCCCCAGCTCCGCCATATCGGCGAGGTTTACACCCTTACCACCCAACAACTCTCGCATTGATGCACTTCCCTCTGACTTGCCCGCACCAAAAAAGTAGACGTGTTTTGTTGTATCAGACATTATAATTGCCTCCATTAAATAACATATTTATAATTCGTACCTCGCGCGCAAAGACCGTCTTTACGACGCTAATAAAAAGGCATACTCGGCACTGCCGGCCATGAAATTACACCGTCAATGGAACCGAACGAAAACGGGAGCGGATTCTACGTTATTATGCACCCGGCGTCAAGCAACAAGTTTTCGGGCAGATTTGCTATTTTCACCGACAAAGCTTATATTGAAACGAAAAGAAAGATTTCTGAATTATTCAAGTTGCGCCAGATTATGAAAATATTATGTGTAGGTGATATAGTCGGCTCCCCCGGTCGGCGAATATTCAAAACGGCAGTGGAAAAGCTGCGCCGTGAGATCGGGCTTGCCGCTGTAATCGTCAATGCTGAGAATGCAGCAGGTGGCAGGGGTGTTACGGGGGCTATTGCGAAGGAACTGTTTGACTCCGGAGCCGATGTTATTACATTAGGTGATCACGTGTGGGATCAGCGGGAAACAGCTTCTTTGCTTGAACTGGAAACACGGATACTGCGTCCGGCAAACCTCCCTCCGGCATGTCCCGGTCGCGGATGGGGCGTTTTCAAAACAGACCTGGGCGAAATTATCGTAATGGCACTTGTTGGCAGGACATTCATGAATCCATCAGATTGCCCTTTCAGAAAAGCGGACGAGTTGCTGAACGGTCCGATTCCGAGAAATGGAATCGTGATATGCGATTTTCATGCCGAAGCTACCTCGGAAAAAATATATATGGGGTGGCACCTCGACGGAAGGGTATCTGCCGTGTTCGGTACCCATACGCACGTACAGACTTCAGATGCCAAGGTGTTGCCGGAAGGTACCGGATATATTACAGATCTCGGCATGACAGGACCGATAGATTCTGTAATCGGGCGTGAAATTGCACCTGTAAGACACAGATTCACCACAGGCATGCCATCTCAATTCGATGTTGCTAAAGGTCCTGCCGTGCTGGAAGGGTGCATTTTTGATATAGATCGAACTACTCGCAAGACGCTGTCTGCAAAAGCAGTGAGAATTTCAGAAACCTGAAACCTCTGCCCCGGTTCATGCAAGGCATCTGAGTATCGCATCAAGATGATTTTCTGGAGTATGAGTACTTTGGCGCGGCATTACAAGTGCCAGAGAAACATTCTCGGGTCTGAACAGCTCTTGTGCAACTTGTTGAATATCCTCCGGTGTAACTTGTCTTATTTTTGCAATCATCTCCGCCGGAGTCTGACGCTGACCGGACAGGACACCATTTCCTATCCAGAACATTTGACTTCTCGCAGTTTCAAGTCCTATCTGTAAACCGCCTACAAGATAGTCAACAGCACGGCTTAACTCTGCCCTGCTTACTGTTTTGGCTGCCAGTTTCGCAAGTTCTCCTGCGCATAACGACAGACCCTTTACACTGCGAGTCCGATCTAGCCCTGCCACTACATGAAATGACCCCGTATCGTTGTAAAATCTCGGAAAGGATGCTACAGAATATGCAAGTCCATGCTTTTCGCGCACAACCTGGAAAAGTCGGGAACTCATATTGCCACCTAAAATCACATTCAGTATATTTACGATATGGCGGCGAGGATCGTGCCTTCCGGTAGAACGGAATGCGATAACAGCATTAACTTGTTCAGTTTCCCGTAAATCAGCCAGGAGTTGCGTTCTGGCAGTGGATTTGGTCACACGTTTAAATTTGTTGATTTTACCTGCAGGTATACGGCATGCGTATTTGTTTGCTTTGGAAACAAAGGCTTCGTGGTCCACCTTACCGGCAGCCGCAATTACCGTTGAAGCGGTGTTGTAATTTGTACCGTGAAATTCTGCAAGAGACTCACTCGTCGTACCGGAAAGAGATTTTGCGTTACCTATGACTTCGCCTCCGAGAGGGTGCGATGTCCAAAGTGAACGCTGTGACAGCTCCATTGCAAACGAATCCGGCTGGTCGTGATACATGCTCATTTCTTCCATGATTACTGCACGCTCTTTATTCACATCGTCACTTGAAAGCTTTGGCGCAACATACATATCCCCGAGCACATCGAGTGCGGTGGAAACAGCAGCGGCAGGAACCGAGGCATAATAAGCTGTAGATTCAAAGTTTGTGTAAGCATTTACATTTCCGCCGCGACCCTCAATATCACGTGATATGGCTCGCGCAGTACGCTTTGCCGAACCCTTGAAAAGCATGTGTTCCAGAAAATGGCTATGTCCCGCCTGGCGTGATGTTTCGTAGCGGGAACCAACTCCGGTAAAGATCCCCACAGCCACACTTTCAATACCGGGCAAACTCGATGTGACTATCCGGCAACCGTTGTCGAGAGTTGAGATTTTTATATTTTCAAGCATTTTATATATGTCCGTACAATTTCCAATTTACATTTTATCCGGTTCAGTAAGCTCCGCTTCTGAAAAGCACAACCCAGATTGTTCTGACTAAAATTTTTATATCAAGTGTTTTACTGCTGTTCAGCCAATACCAGGCATCGAGCAGGCACATATCTTCAAAGCCGATATCGCTGCGTCCGGACACTTGCCACACGCATGTGATTCCCGGCACACTGTTCTGTCTCATGAAATGCCAGGAATCTTTGTACTCATCGAGATCTGCCACAGGAAGCGGGCGCGGTCCGACAACAACCATTTCTCCTCGCAGGATATTTATGATCTGGGGAATTTCATCAATGCTAGTCCGTCTCAGGAATCCCCCGATGCGTGTAATGCGCGGATCTTTTTGCATCTTGAAAAGTGCGCCATCAGTTTCATTATGTTCACGGAGCTCTCCTATTTTCTTCTCGGATCCAACGTGCATTGTTCTGAACTTGAACATAGTGAACTTTGTGCCGTTTTCTCCGTAACGCTGCTGGGCAAAAAGCGCCTTTCCGGGACTTTCCATACGTATCAATGCGGAAATTATCAACAAAAACGGCGTCAGCACGATTACCCCTGCCAGCGCAAGAGCACGCAGAAAAAATCGTTGGAGTTTTTTATTGTTTACTACAAATTCCGGCGGAGAGAAACATACCAGCGGTATCCCCTCAATCATATCTCCACTGCTGAAGGGATTATACAATGTGAGAAATCTGGGAAAGAGTACCTTCATCCCCTTATTCATACTTGAGCAAATTTTTACGGCTTCCATTATAGTATCTACCGGCAGCTCACGATCTATAAGAAAAACCATATCTATTTCCGGTGTCAGCAGCTTTGGAAGATTTTCCCGCATCATTTTCGGACTGGTAAATGCCGCTGCCCTCTGAGTTATAAACACTCCTTTCAGCCTGCCTTCCGACGCCTGGTGTGCAATGAATTCTGCATCATCATTAAAACCCAGAAGAAGTGTACGGGAACAAATCCCGGGAAAATGCCTGCGCAGTTTTGAAATTATTACATTAGTAAGTTTGCGTACAATGACGGTAACCGGAATATTAACGAGAAGAATGAGAGGTATAAATCCCCGCATATGCCAGCGACTTTTAACAAAAAACAGATATACAGCAACCAGTGCCAGTACAATTCCGTTCGATACAATAGTATTCCAGAGGAGAGGTGTCCGCCGAATCCGCCTGTGCCCCTCGTACATTTCAAAAATGGAATATAAAATAAAAAGGAAGAAAGCCAGGACAAATATATAAAGGTATGATTTGTAAAAATAGACTCTCGCGTAAGAGCTCTCAAAAACACGCTTGCCTGAAAGCACATTGAAAACCGTTCTGTTGAATCTGAAATGGTATACCAGAAAATAGGAAAATATAAGCGAAAGAAGATCATCAAAAACATGGATTGCCATTACAGTTTTGATTAATCTTATACCCCTGTTTTGAACTCCGCTGAAACCTGTTCCGGAAACCATCTTATGACCGGTCTTGCTCATTTATACTCCCTGACAGCTTCTACAACAGCTCGTACCGCCTCTTCTTCAGAAACTTTCAAAACACGTTCACCTCTGATATAAAGATAGAAAAAGTTATTACCGCCTACCAGGGCTATGTCTGCGTCGCGTCCCTCCCCGGGTCCATTGATAACAAATCCCATAACAGCAATATGGGGTCTCGCTATTGCAGGCTCCTCCCTGTAGAGTTTTTCAAGAGCCGCCTCAACAGCTATTGCAGTATTTATTACATCTGCCTGCGTTCTCCCGCATGTCGGGCAAGATGTTACATTCGGTCCGGGTGCCCGTAAGCTCAGACATCTTAATATCTCCTGCCCTGCAATGACTTCTTTTAACGGAGTATCAGTTAATGAAATACGGACTGTATCGCCTATTCCCTCCGAGAGTAAAATCCCCATCGCTACTGATGAGCGTACAGTACCGGCTAAAAAAGTCCCTGCCTCAGTTAACCCCAGGTGCAGGGGGTAACAAGTTCTGGAGGAAAGCAATCTGTATGCAGCTACAGTTCTATGGACATCTGATGCCTTTACGGAAATCTTGATGTTCCCGAAGTCTGCATTCTCAAGAATGGTTACATGACGCAACGCACTGTCAACCAGGGCTTCCGGTGTTGCGCCACCATACTGCTGCAGCAGTTCCGGCTCAAGTGAACCTCCGTTTACACCTATGCGAATCGGCACATTGCGTTGGTTGGCAGCTTTCGCCACTCTGCGCACCTTTTCACCGCCGCCGATATTGCCGGGGTTAATACGCAAACCGTCGATACCGGCATCTAACGAAAGCATTGCGAGCCGCCAGTCGAAATGTATGTCGGCTACAAGAGGAACGCCCCTCGTTTGTTTTCTTATTTCAGAAAGTGCTGCTGCCGCCTCAGCGTCCGGCACAGCAAGCCTGACTATGTCGCAACCTGCATCCATTACCTCTTTAATGCACGAAACGGTACTTTTAACATCTCGTGTATCGGTATTGGTCATAGTCTGAACTGAAACCGGTGCCCCTCTCCCAACAGCCACGGGCCCGAGCGTGATTCGGCGAGTATTATTGCGTGGTACACTTGAAAAATCTTTATTTTGTGACCGGTTGAAACTTTCTGAGTCCACCCTGTTTAGTCCTTAATACACGTTGGGTTATAAATCATCCTTCGGAACAGGAGTCTCCGGCAACAAACCGGCTTCCTCATTTTCCCCGGTTTGCACTTCAATTTGCGTTTTTCCAGATTTGCTCTCTTCTTCCTTATTGAAGAATTTGGCAAAAACAGAAACATCAAGTATTGACAGTATAATAAAAGCTGTAATCAGCAGAACAGCAAAAGTATTGACCAGAGCGTTAACAACACGTTCCGGGATCTCCCTGCCGGTAATACCGCGCCAAAAGGCAAAAACCACATGTCCCCCGTCAAGAACAGGAATCGGGAGCAAGTTGAGCATGGCGAGATTCATGTTAAGAAAGCGTACAAAAGACAGTGCACTGAAAATTCCCGACAGCATAATCGCCCACATGCTTGGGATAATCATAATAGGACCGCTGAGTGCTCCTGCCGCTTTGGAAGATTCTTTGGGAGTTACAAGCGCCTTCAGAACTCTGCCTACAGTTTTGAAATCGCTCCTGAGTTGTTCCAGCGGATTACGATACTGCATCCACATTGGAACGTTTACGTCATACTTGCCCAAAACTACCCCAACACCGAAAGCGCCATCAGTTTCCGGTAAAATTTCGGGGCTTACTTCCAGTTCAATATGTTTTCCTGAACGAATTATGCCAAAAGTCACCGGCACGCCTTGCGAAGCCCGAATCATTCCCACCGCATGCTCTATACTCACCACATGAGAACCATCAATTGAAACGAGAACATCATCGGACCTTAACCCTGATCGCTCTGCGGGAGAGTTGGTCATAATAGAAGCAATTCCGCAGAAATGTGCCTCGTAAATCTTTGTTATAGAGTTCATGGTGCGCAATCCCATTTTGACTGTACCGACGGGAACGCTCACTTCTGACTCAGCATTATCGAGAATATTTGATACCGATAAAGACACGGAGCCGTCTTGAACGCTCAGATGTGTTTCCGTAACAAACTCACCCCATGACGTCACACCTTTATCATTGACTGCAAGAATGCGATCGCCGGGACGCAAACCCGCCTGGTCAGCACCTGAACCCTCTCCTACAAAACCTACAACGGGACCGTCAAAATGCAGACCCTCAAGTCGATCCTGGGGAAGAAAGAATATAACAACTGCCAATACGCATGCAAAGAAGACATTTCCGAGTGCTCCTGAAACACTTACTATGATGCGTTTCCACCATGTTACCGGAGGCAGGGGCTCCTCCATATCTCCGCTTTTTCCCTGAATCTTGTCCATTCCGGCAGGATCAAGCTGCGGCAACATTACATACCCACCCAGAGGAATCCAGCATATTTTGTATTCTGTAGCACCAATCTTCTTCTTCCAGATTGCCTTTCCAAAACCAATGGAAAATGCATCGATCCTGAAACCGCAGGCACGAGCTGATAGAAAGTGCCCCAACTCGTGAACAAAAATAGAAAAGCCGAAGAATATCAGTACAGCAAGCGCAGCACCGACCCATGAAAGAATTGTTAAGAGAAAAGTCATATCAAATATTGGTAACTGGAAATCAACACACCCTATGCAGGCAGCAAATTCAATTTTAAAGGAAAAGCAATTTTACCAAAACACCATTCAAATAGCAATCTAACGAAAAAACAACAGCAATTCCAAATATGACATCGCTATCGCCATCGGGTTGGGCGCTTTTCTCCGCAGAGCCCCGTACCTGCATCACTGGGACCGCGAGACTCCGTACTCGCATCACCGGAAACGTCATCCAATTTGGCTTAACAATCTGTTGGTCGAAAGATCGCACACGTTCACACTGAGCGGTACACGTTTTCAGTCCAAGAGAATGAGAATGGAATTCGACCACTATAAACCGGATACTTACTGCGGTGAAATCGTGTCCGTGCACGAGAACAAGAACGGGAACGATTATGCGCCCCCCGGTCGCTGAGTCTCTGTGTTCATCTTTGATTCTTGACTCCGCCTCCAAAGCAATCTGAACTCTTACCCACTTATCATGATAAGTGAAAATGGATACTTTTTCCGGCACAATAGAACTAGTTAATGCAGCATAGGAAGGCTTATGCCGGAAAACAAATCAAGAGCAGGCAAATTAATTTATTTGCAATCAAAGTTAATCAAAAGTTTCACAGAAACAGCAAATTATGATACACTTGACTTCATCAATGTATTTATTCATGAGCCCGCTTATATAAAGGTGACAACAAGCAACATCACCCTGGAGCATATTTGTAACATTTTCTAAACCCTGATTTTATGGCAGCAAAAAAAGTCTACGACGAAAGCACAATACAACAACTTACATCACTGGAGCACATACGCAAACGCGTCGGCATGTACATAGGACGCATAGGCAATGGTGACTCGTATGATGACGGCATATACATTCTGTTAAAAGAGGTTTTCGATAATGCTGTGGATGAGTATATCTCCGGCTATGGAAAGCGCGTAGATATTACGGTAGAAAACAATGTGGTCACGTGCCGCGATTATGGACGCGGCATACCGCTCGGCAAGTTGAAAGCCTGTGTGTCGGATATAAACACCGGCGGCAAGTTCAATGATGATGTATTTCAGTTTTCAGTCGGCATGAACGGTGTCGGAGCAAAAGCGGTTAACGCTTTGTCGTCCCACTTCCGGGCACGCTCAATCCGCGATGGAAAGTTCTGTGAAGTCATTTTTGAACGCGGTGAAATGATTGATGAAACAAGCGGATCAACTCAAGAACGCAACGGCACTCTCATTGCTTTCGAGCCGGATGCTGAAATCTTCAAAGATTACAAATTCCTGGAAGAACACATAAAACGACGCATGCGCTTTTATGCTTATCTGAATTCGGGATTGTCAATCGTTTATAACGGTAAGACCTTCAAGGCAGAAGGCGGGTTGCTTGATCTGCTCAACGATGAAGTTCAATTCGACAAAATATACCAGCCTCTGCATTATGCTGACAAAACACTGGAATTTACATTCACACACACAAACCGTTTTACCGAGGAATATTTTTCTTTCGTAAACGGGCAATACACAGTAGATGGAGGAACTCATCAGTCAGCATTTCGCGAGGGAGTTTTGAAGGGGATAAATGAATTTTCGCCCAAATCCAGATTTGATGGTGATGATGTTCGCGAAGGCCTTGTGGGAGCCGTAGCTATAAGGTTGAGCGAGCCGATATTCGAATCTCAAACAAAGAACAAGCTTGGAAATGTTGAAATCAGATCTGATCTTGTTGCCAAAGTAAAACAAATTGTGTTTGAGCAATTAAATCGCAACCCGGGTACAGCAACAAAGCTTATAGAAAAAATTGAAGATACGAGAAAGCTCCGACGAGAATTAAACAATATCAAAAGGACGGCGAGAGAACGCTCCAAATCAATATCAATCAGAATACGGCAGCTCAAGGACTCTAAAAAGCATCTCGATATAAAGCGAAATCGCGGTCTGGATACCATGATTTTTATTTGTGAAGGTTTGTCAGCCGCAGGCACATTGACTTCAGCACGCGAGCCCGATACCCAGGCCGTATTTTCACTGAGAGGCAAGCCACTCAATACATGCGGCAGCAGCCGGGAAGCACTCTATAAAAATGAAGAACTGTATAATCTGATGTGTGCCCTGAATATCGGCGACAGCATTGACAACCTTCGTTACCAGAAAGTAATCCTTGCCACAGATGCTGATGTTGATGGACTCCATATCCGAAATCTGATGATCACGTACTTTCTGAGGTTTTTTGAAAAACTCGTCAGAAAAGGTCATCTTCACATACTCGAAACACCGCTTTTCAGGGTCAGGAAACCCGGACGCAAAGGGAGTACATACTATTGTTACACAGATGCTGAGCGGATCGCAGCCATAGAGAAATGCGGCAAAGATGCGGAAATTACACGATTCAAAGGACTCGGTGAAGTAAATACCGATGAATTCAAGACATTTATCGGCGAAGATATGCGCCTTACGCCAGTCGACTTGTCGCACGATGCCAGAGTCTCGGATACAATCAATTTCTATATGGGTACAAATACAAGAGAACGCCGCGACTATATAATGGACAACCTTGTTATTGACATGGAGGCAATCTCGTGAGTAAACGCAACAAACAAGACGTTACTCCGCCACCTAAACGCGTCATACAGGAACTGTTCGATTTTGACAAAGATGGTGGCGCTGTCCCTACTGTGACACAAAAAAACAAGGAGAGACAGAAAGAGAAAACTACCTCTGTACCTGAAAAAACCGGTCCGGTTAAAAAGCAGTCCAAAAACCGGAAAGATGACGAAGGCGAGGATGTTTCACCTGATGATGTTGCCGATCCTTCCAATGATAATGGTGTCGCTCCCCCGGCAGAGCGCGCTACTGCCTTCGTACCGGGCGAAGGAGGGCCATTTGCCCGCCTGATAGACAGTAACTTCCTTGAATTTGCCTCATATACCATTTGTGACAGGGCTATCCCAACTGTTGAAGACGGCTTGAAACCGGTACAAAGACGTATTTTACACTCCCTGCATGAAAAAGATGACGGACGCTTTATAAAAGTGGCAAACATCGTTGGGCATACCATGCAGTATCATCCTCATGGAGACGCCTCAATCGGTGACGCTCTCGTCAACCTTACAACAAGGGGTTACCTCATTGAAGGACAGGGTAATTTCGGAAACATATATACCGGCGACGGTGCTGCGGCACCGCGATATATTGAGTGCCGTCTTACGGAATTGGCAAGAAATGAAATATTCAACAAAAAGACGACCTCATTTATTCCCAGTTATGATGGTCGTAATAAAGAGCCGGTTTTGCTGCCATCCAAACTTCCACTCCTGCTGATGCTGGGCGCATCAGGCATAGCTGTAGGACTCGCTACACGCATTTTCCCACATAATTTTATAGAGTTGCTGGAAGCACAGATTTCGATCATCAGCAATAAACCATTTTCCATTTTGCCGGATTTTCAGACCGGAGGTCTTCTCGATGTGTCAGAATACAGCGATGGAGTCGGTCGTATAACTACACGCGCACGAATTGTGCCCAAAGGCACCAACACATTAGCGATAAAAGAAATTCCGTACGGCGAAACTACAGAATCGCTGATAGTATCGATCGAGGACGCTGCCCGCAGGAAAAAAGTTCCGGTAAAATCAATTCAGGATGCTACAGCGGCTGATGTAGAAATAATATTGACCCTTACCTCCGGCACTTCTACTGAAAAAGCAATACAGTCTCTTTATGCGTTTACGAAATGCGAGCAAAAGATTACTACCCAGATGGTAGTCCTGGAAAACAATCGTCCATGCGAACGCACAGTTTCAGAAATTCTTAAAGCCAACACTGAACAACTGATAAATCTTCTGAATCAGGAACTGGAAATTCGAAGACGCGAGCTGGAAGATGAACAGCACGAAAAGACATTAGTACAGATTTTTATTGAAGAGCGAATTTACAAGCGTATCGAAACGTGTACAGAGTACGACCAGATAAAAGCAGAAATCAGGAGTGGTTTTTTGCCTTTTAAAGACAGGCTGTAT
>JAAZFF010000385.1 GCA_012511845.1 Lentisphaerota bacterium | reverse complement strand
GATAGCTGCCAATCCACGAAAGGCTGATGTTTCCGATATAAAAATCCCCGCATGGGTATACGGAGATGCCGTGCCAAGCGATGAAAAGATTCTTGTATCACATAACTGGGATGAAATTCGCACCTGCATGTGGGACTATGTTGGTATTGTCAGAACAAACAAACGTCTTGAACGTGCCATGAGGCGAATAGCCAACATGAGGCGCGAGATTCGCCAATATTACTTCGATTATCTCGTTACGCTCGAAACACTGGAACTGCGTAACATAGCCGATGCCGCCTATCTGATCGTACAGTCAGCTTTACTGCGCAAGGAAAGCCGCGGGCTGCATTACACTCTCGATTATCCGGATCTTGCACCTGTTGCAGAAGACACCATACTCGTAAATTAGACCCGGCAAGCTGGAGCCCGGTAAGCCGGGCAGTGGGTAGTAGGCAGTGTGCAGTGGGTAGTTTTCTCATGCGCAACAGACTGTAGCACGGATATTCCTGTCTGTGCCCGCCTGCTGAGAAGGTAGGACTGGTTTCTCCGCAAACCGCCGTGGTTGATACATGGTCAGTGAGCCTGGGAGCCCTGAGCGCCTGCTCGGGTTTTGCCTGCGTGATGACGCAATCGTTCTCGTTCTCGTACCCGTACTCGTACACGATTTCATGGCAGTAAACATTCAACTTCTCCCGATCAAGTTCCATTTTAATGCTCGTGTACGGGAAACGTGTACCGCTCCGCTATGAACGTGTACGATCTCCCGGAAAGCCGGACAAGGTAGGGCTGGTTTCTCCGCAAACCGCCGCAGACTGTAGCACGGATTTTTCTGTCTGTGCCCGCCTGCTATGTGGCTGTCGGACAGATCAGACAGATCAGACAAATCCCGAGTCCGAAGTCAAAATCGATTCCTTCGATTCTTTCGACAATTCATAGCCTCGCAACCACGGCTCATGAGGACATTCGCCCTCCAGTCTCTGTGTCTCCGTGTCTCTGTGTGAGATTCCCGCGTCTCCAAAGCCCCTGGGCACGGGCAAGCCGAGCCCCTACAACCACTGTCCACTGCCCGGAGGGCAAGGCAGGCGCGGTTGAGAGGTTGCAGCGTCACGGCAAACGAAACAAACGTTTCTTGCTGACAAAGTGGTTTTATTGTACACTCATGGACAGTTTTTATTATAACCATGAGATCGAGAAAAGCACTAGAAGCAGCGGAAAATCGCTTGCTCCCAATAATCCAGTATGCCGGCGACGACGAGGGGCATGAGTGGCCGGTACGGCTATTGTTGTGGGTGCTAAAATGCCTTTCATATGTGTATGGTTTTGTAGTTCAGGCGCGTCTTTATCTTTATGAAGTAGGTGTAATTCGTCGCTTTCCACTCGGCTGCCAGGTCATCAGCGTAGGGAACATAACGGTTGGCGGAACGGGGAAAACCCCCATGGTAGAAAAGCTGGCACGCGAGTTGAGTGCCGAGGGGCGCAAAGTGGCAATATTAAGCCGCGGGTACAGGAAAAAAGAAAAAAGTTCTGTACAGGGTTTTTTAGACAAAATAACAGGCAGAGCTGCCAGAACACCTCCGCGAATAGTTTCAGACGGCAAAAGGCTGCTTCTCGATAGTGAAATGAGCGGTGATGAACCGTATATGCTGGCTACAAATCTGCCCGATGTAGTCGTTCTTGTCGACAAGAATCGTGTTAAAAGCGGCCGCTACGCTGTACGCCACTTCCAATGCGACACCCTGCTCCTTGATGATGGTTTTCAGTATCAGAGGCTGAGTCACAGACTCGATCTGGTGCTTGTGGACAGAACGAATCCTTTCAGCAATGGGCATGTTCTTCCCCGCGGCTTCCTGCGCGAACCGGTTTCCAACATTGCCCGTGCCAAGTTCATCTGCATAACGAAGGCACAAAACGGCAGCACACAGGAACTGAGGGATAAAATACAGGAGCTAAATCCTGATGCCGGGATTATGGAGTGTAATCATGTACCGGTCACGCTTTCAGGAGCTTTCTCACGCAACAAGTATCCCCTTTCCAAACTCCAGGGCATGAAAGTTGTCGCACTTTCCGGGATTGCATCTCCGCAAAGTTTTGAAAACTCGCTCGAAAAACTTGGCGCTGAAATTCTTAAGCGGCAGAGGTATGCCGACCATCACAGATTTTCGCAGCAGGAAGTGATAGATATCGTCAACCAGGCAAGGGAGCTTGATGCAGATGCTATAATTACCACGGAAAAAGATGCCGTAAGGATGACACGAATAGACAGATGTGCCGTGCCTGTTTATTTTCTACGCATAGAGGTTGAGTTTGTAAATGGAAGAGAAGAATTTCAACGCTGCATTAACCAGATTACATTTTCCAACGCAGACCCGCTCGGGAATAAAAAAGAACGCAGGGCAGCAGCAATGTACGCTCGGATAAAGTAGTTTTCAGCTAATTATATTAAAATGACACAAGCTTTTTCAGAAACATATAACCAAAGAAACACATCACTCGACAATACGCTGCGCCCTTCCACTTTCAGGGATTTCATAGGACAGGAAAAGGTGCGCGAGCGTCTGCTCCTATGCGTTGAAGCGGCAAGACAGCGGGAAGAACCACTCGACCACGTTATTATGTCGGGTCCTCCCGGACTCGGGAAGACGACGCTGTGCTATATTCTGGGTGATGCAATGGGTGTGCAGGTGAAGGCGACTTCGGGTCCGGTAATAGAAAAGGCTGCTGATCTTGCCGGCTTGCTGACATCCCTGAATCGTGGAGATATTCTTTTTATTGATGAGATACATCGCATACAACGGACTGTCGAAGAATACCTTTATTCAGCCATGGAAGATTATGTGCTCGATATAATGATTGATCAGGGTGCCAACGCCCGCTCAATACGGCTGGAGCTACCCAGATTCACCCTTGTGGGAGCTACCACCAGATCGGGACTTCTCACTGCCCCGCTGCGTTCACGATTCGGCATATCATCACGCCTGGACTACTATTCATCTGAGGAACTGAGCCGGATAGTAACGCGTTCGGCAGGGCTTTTAAATGTAAGTATAGATGATGAAGGTGCTCTTGAAATAGCAAAACGCTCCCGGGGAACAGCGAGAATTTCAAACAACCTGCTGCGGCGTGTTCTAGATGATGCCCAGGTACGTGCAGTCAACCATATAACAAGCGATATCGCAGACAAAGCCCTTACCATGCTCGATATAGATGCCGGCGGGCTCGACGAGATGGACAAGCGCATCATCAATACAATTGTAAGCAAGTTCAATGGAGGTCCGGTCGGACTCAGCTCCCTTTCAGTTTCTGTAGGGGAAGAATCGGATACCATTGAAGAAGTTTATGAACCATTTTTGATTCAGGAAGGCTATATTAAACGGACACAGAAAGGACGCGTGGCTACGCCCTTGGCGTGGAAGGTTGTTGGTCTTGAAGCTCCAGAATCGGCAATACAGACAACCCTGGAGTTTTGACATGCTCTTTATAGAAGATTTTTTACACGCATTGAGAAATGCGACCTTAATTTTTATTCTGATTTTCATTACAGGTTGTGTCAGTACAAAATCAGAAGACAAACTTGGACAGGAAGAGCAGGCTACATCCGAAAGCGTTGTCTCAAATAGATACGAAATAACATTACGCACCAGCACTACAAATTCAAAACTGCCTATTTTAGATGGTCCGGTAATTCAAACCGGTCAGGATGCATACAACGGCCCGATTTCTCGGAGACCTGATTTTGTAGAATCAAAACCTGTTAAAGCGCCGATTGAGGTTCCGGTTCATGTAGAATCGATCCCTTCCGGCGGCGATGCCAAACCCTGGAATATAAGATTGAAAGCAGGAAGCGACCTGGCTGTAATAGACGGAGTACTCGTTTACCTTTCACAGCCTGCAAAAGCAATCGATTCAAAAGGGGGAAAGTGCAAACCTGCACCAATCGATGAAAGAACTATTTTTGCACCGCTTAAAACTGCTCATACCAATGCAATAGCGCCAATGCGCCCCCTGCGAATTTTCATTGATCCCGGTCATGGCGGTGATGACCCCGGCGCCCATTCCAAGAACGCCACCCTAATCGAAAGCAAGCTTGTTCTGGATATTTCAAAAAGGCTGGCAAAGCATCTGAGCAACGCCGGATTCGAGGTTGCGCTATCCCGTTCAGATTCATCTACAAATTTGCGGCTTGATGAGCGCACAACAAAGGCTGCCAGATGGAAAGCAGATGTGTTCCTTAGTATTCACATCAACGCCAGCACAGGATCGGGTGCCCATGGTCTTGAAACATACGTATTACCTGCAAAAGAACAGCCGTCAACTGCAGCAAGCAATTCTTCAGCAACATTTGTGAACACTACCGAACAATTACCTGGCAATACAAACAATGTCCGCAACATGCAACTGGGCTTTGCGATCCAAAGAAGACTTCTGAAAACAACAGGATTTGATGATCGCGGCCTGCGTCGTGCGCGATTCGCCGTATTACGAGAGGCAAGCATGCCGGCTGCCCTTGTTGAATGCGGGTTTATTTCTTCGAAAAAAGACCAGAAGCTTATTGAAACCCCGAACGGCAGGGAACGTATAGCACTGGGGATATATCAGGGACTATGCGATTATGCATACGGCACAATGTCTCCGGGGCTGCCGCCGCATCCGGTAAAAGAAAACACAAAATAAAAAACAATTAAAAACAAGATCATACCCAACCTCATCTTTTATATTCCTTAGTTACACACCACCTTAAAACACAGGAGAAGCAAATGGCTGAAGCTGAAAACAATCGTATTAGCAAGTTTCCATTCATGTTTCATGGAGGAGATTACAACCCTGATCAGTGGACACATATACCGGGAACCGTTGATGAGGATTTCAGACTGTTTGAACTGGCAAATATAAATGAACTGTCTGTAGGTATTTTCGCATGGTCGGCACTGGAGCCTGAAGAAGACAAATTCGATTTTTCGTACCTCGACGATATTATGGAGCGTGCGGAAAAAACCGGCAAGGCAATCATCCTTGCCACTCCCTCCGGGGCAAAGCCGAACTGGATGGCGGAAAAGTATCCCGAAATCAGGCGCATGCGATCCCCCGGGCAGGGTCTTGCACCAATGCGCGATGAGCAGCAACTTCGCCACAATCACTGCCCAACCTCGCCGGTATATCGGGAAAAATGTCGCATAATAAATACAAAACTTGCTGAACGTTACGGTAAACATCCATCGCTTGCCATGTGGCACGTATCAAATGAATACAATGCAGGCTGCGATTGTGATTTGTGCCGCGAAGCATTTCGTGAATGGCTGCAAAAAAAATACGGAAGCCTGCAAGCTTTGAATGAGGCGTGGTGGACCGGTTTCTGGTCGCACCGCTATTCTTCCTGGAGCCAGATTATGGCAGTAGATCCATCGATACCTGCCATGGTGGTAGATCGTCACCGCTTCGATTCCGGGCAGATGCTGAATTTCTTTCTGGCAGAGGCGGAGCCGCTAAAAGAAATTACACCTGATATTCCCCTGACTGCGAACATGATGGAAGCTTTTGAACCCCTCGACTACTGGAGCTGGGCACGAGAACTCGACGTGGTAAGCTGGGATGCGTATCCTCCATACCACGACAGGTCCGACACTGCCACTTACATGGCTCCGCGTTTTTCAATGTTTCACGACCTGAAACGATCCCTGAAAAATGGCAAACCTTTCCTGCTTATGGAATCTTCTCCGGGACCCACCAACTGGATGGAAATCAACCGCCTGCTGCGCCCTGGCCAGCACAGGCTCAAGTCTCTGCAGGCAGTGGCACATGGTTCTGATGGTGTGTGCTACTTCCAGATTCGCAAGGGGCGCGGCGGCAGCGAAAAGTTTCATGGAGCAGTTATTGATCATATAGGCAATGAAGACAATCGCATGTTCCGGGAAGTTTCCGAACTTGGAGCCGATTTGAAAAAGCTGGACGCAATAACAGGCGCAAAAACTCCTGCAAAGGTCGGCATAATATACGACTGGGAATCCCGCTGGATGCTCGATGCCTCAAATGGTCCCTCGAAGTTTTCGAAAGATCACGACAGGGCAATGCTGGCTCATTACACACCATTCTGGAAAATGGGAATTCCCGTTGATTTTCTTAATGGTGATTCCGATCTCGATGGTTATTCAATCGTTATAGCTCCACAACTTTACATGCTCAGGGAAGGTTTCGCAGAACGGGTGGAAAAACTTGTCAACGATGGCGGCAAATTTATTGCCACATACCTGACCGGTATTGCAAACGAGACGGATCTCGTCTTCTCCGGCGGACTGCCGGGTCCCCTGCGCAAGGTGCTGGGCATATTATCCGAAGAAATCGATTATATTTACGAAGATGAGCGTAACAGTCTAAAGATAACAGACAATGCTGTGAAAGGTCTGGAAGGCTCATTCACGCTTGCAAACGTATGCGATGTTATAAGAACCGAAACTGCTGAAACAATTGGAGTTTATACGAAAGACTTTTATGCCGGGCACCCTGCCCTTACACGCAACAGATTCGGAAAGGGAGAAGCGTGGTATATCGCAGCTGCATCGGCAGACGGTACGCTTCTGGACTCCCTCTAATCAGCAATTGAGGCAGAGTTCGGACTCTCCCACTCGCTACCGGAGTGCACGCTTCCTGATGCATTCACAGCACAGATGCGTGTATACGGAGGTAACAATTATATTTTCGTTATGAACTTCAACAATAAAGCTGTAGAGTTGAACTTCGCCAAATCGCGTACCGACATGCTGTCCGGAGACGAAATAGCCGGCAACTTTACTCTCCCCGCTTATGGGGTACTCGTATTGGCGGACAGGTAAACAAGACCCTATCTTGACTTCACTGTGCAAACTGCCGATCCTTTAGATTTGCAAAATACAAAACAAATGTTAATTTGCAAAATCAGAATACCATAACCTCATGGAGGGGTGAGCGTCTCAGCGAACCGTGCCTGCGATTCAGTTTGCCAAGGTGAAAATGCAGGATAGGCATTCTTGCCTGTCCCGCTTGCTGAGCAAGATAGGGCACGTTTCTCCGCAAATTCGCAAATTTCTGATTGTTGACACAATCTGAAAGTTATGCAACAATGTTTCGCTTTAATGTTTTCTATTAATCAAATACTGTTTTTGCGTATCTGGGAGGAATAAAATTATGGCAAAAGAACTGCAATCGCTTTTGGAGAAAATCCAGTCGGATGGCGTGGAGAAAGCCAACGAAAAGGCATCCGCCATCATAGCAGAAGCAGAAAAGAAAGCTGAGGCAAAGATTTCTGAAGCAGAGCGAAGGTGCGCCGAGCTGCGTGAAAAGGCTGACGCCGACGCAGAAGTATTCAGATTGCGCTCGGAGCAGGCGGTAAAACAGGCAGCGCGTGATGTGGTTTTGGGTGTAAGCCAGTCCATACAGCAGACACTCGAGCGTGTTTTACTTGAAAATGTCCGGGATAATCTGCAGGGGGATTTCCTCCGGGATTTCCTTGCTTCGGCAATCAGGGCATTTGCTGACTCGCCCGATGCAACAGGCGGCATGGAGATCAGGGTATCTCCGGAGCAGGCTGAAGGACTTTCTGATTATGCACGAAGCAAGCTGGCAGGCGCTGTAAAGGACGGGGTTGTTATTGCGCCCGACAGCGATGTACAGAGTGGAATTCGCGTTATGCTTGCAGACGGCCGCATTGAGCACGACTTTACAGACAAGGCAATAATGGATGCCATGAGCCGCATACTGCGGCCCGCATTGACAGAAATTATTTTTCAATAGCCGAATTAAATGAGTTACTATTACTTTATAGCTACTTTACCGATGCTCGGGTTCAACTCCCCTCCCCCGATGGATTTGGTGAGATTCCGGGAGCTTTGTTCAGAAGCTTTAAGCAACAGTGACTTTTCAACCCTCACTTCATTATTGGATGGAGGCGAAAGCGGCAATCGCTTTGTGAAGGAATGGCGGAATTGCGATACACAGATATGCAATGCCGTTGCACGCCAGCGCGCCATACGCCTCGGCACTGCCGCTGATGCTGCAAAATGGATTCGTCCGCAAACAGGTATTGAAGTTTTTATAGATAACGCAGTGGCTGCAGCTTTTCAGGAGGCAGATCCTATGGCACGTGAACTTGCGCTGGCAAGACTCCGCTGGACAAAGCTGGAGGATACAGCCGGCTTTAACAATTTTTCACTGTCGTATATCCTTGCATATTCAATCAAGCTTGAGATATTGAATATGATTGTATCTGCTGATTTCGACAAGGGCTCGGAAAGGTTGCGCGGCATAGTGCACACGGAGGCACAAGACAACGGATTGAAGCAGTTTTGACACCTGTTTCTGCATTGTAACGGATAATTATTTAAGATATGACAACCAAAGGAATCATAACAGGCGTAAACGGCAACTTGATTACCGTAAAATTCGATGGCGCAGTAGCACTTAACGAAGTCGGGTACATCAAGCTCGGCGATCTTTCGTTGATGTCTGAGATTGTACGCATACGTGGAAGCAATGCAGACATGCAGGTTTTTGAAGATACCTCCGACATTGCAGCAGGATCTGAAGTAGAGTTTACCGGAGAGCTCCTGTCTGCCGAACTGGGACCGGGTCTGTTAAAGCAGATTTTTGACGGTCTCCAGAACCCCTTGCCCGGTCTGGCAGAAGAGTTCGGCTTTTTCCTGCAACGCGGAAAATACATAAAAGCACTGCCTCGCGATGTGGAGTGGGATTTCACCCCGAAGGCGAAGGTTGGAGATGTACTTGTAGCTGGAGATACCCTGGGAACAGTTCATGAAGTAATGTTTGAGCATCGCATAATGGTGCCATTTATTTTGAATGGCAGACAGACGGTTAAGTCCATCGTATCAGCGGGATCCTTTACTGTGGACAATACAGTCGCAGTGCTTGTTGATGAAGCAGGAAATGAAACTGAAGTTTCAATGGTGCAGCGGTGGCCTGTAAAAGTTCCGATAACGTGCTATGCCGAGCGTTTGTCCCCGGAAGAGACCATGGTTACGCAATCTCGCACAATCGACACTTTCTTCCCTGTTGCCCTTGGCGGCACATACTGTATTCCCGGACCATTCGGCGCAGGCAAAACTGTATTGCAGCAATCGATGAGCCGCCTTGCCCAGGTGGATATAGTTATATACGCAGCATGCGGCGAACG
>JAAZFF010000384.1 GCA_012511845.1 Lentisphaerota bacterium | reverse complement strand
TACTTTGTTTTTTAAATTCAATTGAGGGAATTAAGGCCAGGTCAGTAAAATAGAGTCCGGCAAGCCGGGCAGTAGGCAGTGGGCGGGCACAGGCAATAATGTCCGTGCTACAGTATGCGGTTCCCAAGCAGACAGCCAGACATTTCAGTAGGGTCAATGAGGTCAATAGGGTCATTAAGGTCAAAACCCGAATCCGAAGTCCCGAGTCGGGAGTCAAAATGATTCTGATTACAATCTCGATAGCGATCCTGATCACAGGGCAAGGGCAAACCGATCCTCTTTCGAACTGAAATTTTGCATTTTGACTTCGATAAATTTGGAAAATACAGAAAAAAATGCTACAATACTCCCTTTTTCCAAAAACGCCACTTTAAGGCGTATTGTACACAGGGTTTTAGATGTTTTTTGCAGGGAGATACAGTAGCCATGGCAAGATTTTTACGATTTGAGCACGTTTCTTTTGCTTATCAGGGAATGAAGAATATGTTGATTACAAATCTTGACGCACATATTGCGACAGGATGGACGGGAATTGTGGGTCCGAATGGCGCAGGGAAGACGACCTTCCTGCAGCTGGCAGCCGGGGATCTGGAGCCGTCAGATGGATTTATCCATCACCTTTCCACGAGCCGATACGCTATGCAACGCACAGACAGTCCGCCGGAAGGAATGGAAGACTTTCAGGAGGCAAAGGATCTTTCCGCAATAGAGCTCAAGCAAAAACTGGCAATACGTGATGACTGGTTTGAAAGATGGGACACTTTAAGCCACGGTGAACGCAAACGTATGCAGATTGCAGTTGTTTTATGGGATAATCCAGAAGTTCTCGCTTTGGACGAGCCGACAAATCATATAGATGCTGAAGCAAGAAATATGCTGATCGATGCTCTGAAAGATTTCAAAGGCGTTGGACTTCTCGTAAGTCATGATCGCGAATTGCTCGATTCTCTTTGCAATCAGTGTGTTTTTATTAATCCTCCAAATGCTGTAGTTCGCCCAGGTGGGGTTACAGCAGGTATGGAGCAGGATCGCAGGGAACAGATGGAGGCACGCTCTCAAGATGAAAGCGTAAAGAAAGCTGCGAAACGTCTTAAACGTGCTGCTCAAAATCAACTGGAACAAGCGGAACAGGCATCGGCTAAAGGCAAAAACCGAAAGTTCAAAAAGCTCGATAAAAGAGATCATGATGGACGAGAAAGACGAAATCTTGCGAAAATGACAGGCAGAAATGCGCGGGGTGGCTCATCGCAAAGTGCTTCTTTGAGCAAGCGTGCTGCGGAGTTGGAAAACTCACGCTCATCTTTTAATATTAGAAAAGAGTACGAAATGGGGTTCTGGCTCGAAGAAAGCAGATCTGCAATGAGAAGTACAGTGCTTTCAGTAAGTAGCGGGGAACTGTCTCTTGGAGGTGATGTGAAACTGGCATATCCTGATCTCTATGTGTCGCCTACTGATAGAATTGCCATAACAGGCGCAAACGGACTAGGGAAAAGCACGCTGCTTAAACTGCTTTTAGGCAAGGTGTGTGTTAATCATGAGCGCTTAATCAGCATCCCGCAGGAAATTACTGCAGATGAAGCAAAGAATATTTTGGATGAGGTGAAGTCTCTGCCTAAAAATGAGCTGGGGCAGGTTATGACATGTGTCATTCGCCTTGGATCACGCCCCGGGAGATTGCTGGAGAGCGAGCCGCCAAGCCCAGGAGAAATACGCAAGCTGCTGCTGGCACTAGGTGTTACTCGCGGCCCGCACTTGATTGTTATGGATGAGCCTACAAATCACATGGATTTGCCAAGTATTGAATGTTTGGAAGGCGCTCTTTCCGCCTGTCCGTGCGCCCTGATCCTTGTGAGCCACGACATGAGATTTTTGGAAAGTTTAACCGATCACACATGGCATCTTGCAAGCGAATCTCCGAATCAGGTACGTCTTGTGCCGGGGCGTCGGGATAGTGTTCAAGATCTCGATTTCGAAGGATTCGTTCTCGAATAATGTCCGTCAGGTACTGCGCTTTTTCAAACTGGGGTTGCGCAAAGCATTCAGCATAAAGTATACTGGATCGAAACCGGCCAGTCATTTTAAAATGTTGGGGGAATATATGCCAAAACGGACTTTCAGTTATTTTTTCTTAACGCTCATATTTGCAGTCAATGCGTATGCAGCGCCGCTCCGTTTTGTTTCAGAAACCAAACTGGATGGCATAGGAATAATTCTTCCCGTATTTGCAGGAGCACGTGAAAATCCACCAAAACCGGTTATGCTTACTCGCTGGATCTTGAGTGATGGCAGGAGTACATGGACCGAGGAACGGGCATCCGTAGCAGAGCTATGGATTGAAGCCCAGCTTGTTGCAAGTTGGTTGCATCCAAACGGTCATTCCATGGTAATGGCTCAAATGACCAAACTGCCCCCATATTCTCTCGGCGAGCAGGCGACTCGTGAAATGTTCGAGAAAGAACTGTACGACTTCAGGTATGATGTCCAGGAAGACAGCAGCTATTCCATGCTTGCAGAGTGGATGGCAACCTTTTGTGGAGCAGATATTATACGCGCTCCGGAATTGGTGCCGGTAAATCGTTCACGTCTTGCAAAAGTGCTTTTTTTTGAAACAGCAGACCCTGCTCTATACGCTTTCGCGTTCCGTCTGAATCCGTCATATCCCGGACAGGCTACAGCATCCAGGGAGTGGTTTGCAGTTATATTGAGAATAGCCGATGAAAGAGACGATCCTTCTTACAAAACTGTGGTGAATGATCTCTTTGGGAAAATAAAGTCTACAGGCATGTTCGATGGTACTCGTGCCGTATCTGCCAAAAAGAACCGTTCACGAAACGTAAATCGTCCTATACACGAAGCTGCCGCACGTTTGCGTGCGCGCCGGAGCATCAAATATCTCTCCACCTGGTGGTATATGGATTCTCCTTGTTACATAATGCTATCCAACAACAACACTGCTGAGAAGTTTGCCGGAGAGATACTGGAAGAATTGGAAATGATGCGTCCTTATTATGAAATGGCAGCGCCGAAATTCGGATCATCCGATGATACCGTCAGTGTAATAAGGCTCTTTAATGATGACGAAGGATACCTGACCTATCTGGGCAACGATTTCAACATGATGGATCCCAATATGACGGGTGGAATTTTCTCAAGTGCACGCCGGGAGCTTGTTATTCGCCCGATCTCCTCCAGTATGAAGGCAACGCGTGAGGGTTCTATAAGAGGTGTTATCAAGCATGAGGGGTTTCACCAGTACCTTTTCATGGCTACGGGAGGACTCTCGGCTTCTGCATGGTTAAACGAGGGATTCGCATGCCTTTTCGAAAATTGCGAGCTTGATCGATACGGGAATATTGAAGTAATGGAGTCACGACGCCATGCTGACATACTGACCGATATGATAAAACGCGGTCGATACGACTGGAAAGAGCTTTTAATAAGTCATCTTCAACTTGATTACGATGAGTTTTATGCTAATAGCAAGATCAACTACTCCATTGCGTGGGGTCTTGTTTATTACCTTGTCCGTGGCGCCCCTGAAGAAAGAGGAAAGCCTTATGCACATGTTCTGGATAACTACTTTAATGAACTGGCGCGAACGGGAAAAGCGGTCGATGCTACTGCAGGGGCTTTTTCCGGTATTAATATGAAAAAATTCAGCGATGATTTTACATCATTCTGGACGACTACAAAAAAGCGGCAGGATGCAAAGCGGCGGAAAGGGTTTTGAGTGACGTTTTTCTACAAAGGTGGAAAGCGAAAACACGAAAAATTCGAAGCTGTCGTTGGCAATTATGAACTTCAGCTTCTGACCTACGTTTCTCGAATTACCGGAAACCCATCTTCTACTGAAGACATTGTTCAGGAAACTTTTATAAAGCTTGCAAGTCATTGGAAAGGGGAACTTGAAGTGGGACCCAAAGTTTCCGCATGGCTTTACAAGGTTGCGCATAATGAGGCGATAGATTTTATTCGACGAGAAAAAAGACGAGCTGAACTGCATCTGAAGCATTCGGAGGATGTTGAGCAGAGTGCCTTTCCGTCAGAAGGGCAGGGCGGAGGGCAAATGTCTGCGGAGGCCGTGCGCGTGGTACAGGCACTGGAAAAGTTGTCAGAGCGAGACCGTAAGCTTGTAGTACTGAAGGTTTATGAGGAGCGAACCTATAAGGATATAGCAGAGATGACAGGTTTGAGCGTAAGCAATGTTGGTTTCATACTCCATTCAGCTATAAAAAAACTTGCACAGCACCTCAGTGAAAAAAGGAAGGAGGAACAGAATGGCGAATGACCTGAATAAAAAACGTCCGCCCGAATCCTCAAAGAAACATCGCATGGATTGTGCGCAGATACGGGAGCTGCTATTTGCGTATATGACACATGATCTGGGCGACACTCAGACGCTTGTAGTTCGCGCACATTTGCGGTACTGTCCGGACTGTGCCACAGAAGCACAGAAGAATCTTTAAGTAGTCAACATCATGATGTTGCATGATCCGGCAGAAAGTGCTCCCAAGCGTTTTGAAGCTAAAAAACGCAAGCGTCTAATATGGCTTATGGAGCATCCTTTTGTAGCAAGGTGTTTGAAGTACCACAAGACAACGGCATTTATTATAATGGTGATACTTCTTGTTCTGACGCTGGTATTACTTTTATCGGTACGCTTTTATAATGAAAAAATCTCGGCTCTTCCTCCTGTTCGACTTGAGCACTCTGAGGATGAAAAAATTCCGGAACCTCTGGAGACTGTGAAACCATACGATGAACCGGGGGTAGATGAAATTCCGGGAATAGGTGGACTTGAGTAGACGCAGGGGAAGAAAGTGACCAGTGGTTAGTGGGCAGTGTGTAGTTTTCTCATGAGCCGCAGGCTGTATAGCACGGACATTCTTGCCTGTCCACACGTGATGGAGGGCTGCTAGGCACTGGGACCGCGAGGCTCCGTACTCGCATCCGCCTGCTGTGTTGCTGAGCCTGGGAGCTCTGAGCGCCTGCTCGGGATGGGTTGCGTAGTCGTATAGTCGTTCTCGTTCACGTACTCGTACCCGTAGACGATTTCTCATGATCGACTTCAATTTTCATGCTCGTGTACGGGAAACGTGTACCGCTTCGCTATGAACGTGTACGGTCTCCCGGCAAGCTGAAACCGCCGCAGAACATGCTCGCTCAGGTGGCGTGCCAAGGAATTGTCGAAAGAATCGATAGAGTCGCTGGAATCGATTTGACTTGGGACTCGGGACTTCGATTTTGAGTCCGACCTGTCCGACTGACTTGCCCACCAGCAACGGCGGTTTGCGGCTTGCCCCGGCTTGTCCCGGCGTAGGGTTCGAAGACGGACGTAGTTGGCGGACGAAGCCGGGAGAAACCAGCCCTACCTGCGACGCATGAGAAAACTGCACACTACCCACTGCACACTGATCACTGCACGGCTTGCCGGGCTACCGGGCTAAATATTAATATAGACAAATACGGTATGAGGGAGTACCATGAACGACTCTTTTTGCATGTTTTACTGCTGTGCTTCAGCTTCGATTTACGCATTTAAATAATTCGCCATGATTTGTTCTTCCTGTGGTTCTGATAATGACAAAGTATTGGAGAGCCGTTCTGTAAGGGGCGGCTTGGCGATACGACGTCGCCGTGTTTGTCTAGAGTGCGGGCGACGTTTTACAACGTATGAAGAAATCTTGCGTGATTCACTTATGGTGGTAAAGCGTGATGGTCGCCTTGAGGAGTTTTCCCGGCAGAAGCTTCTCGGGGGATTGACCCGTGCGTGTCGTAAGCGTCCGATAGCGCTCGATGTACTTGAAGCGCTTGTTGATGGTCTTGTGGAAAAGCTTGAGTCTGACTTTGATCGCGAGGTACCGAGTCGTGAAATCGGGGAGCGTGTAATGTCCATGCTTAGAGAATTAGATCAGGTGGCGTATGTAAGGTTTGCCTCAGTTTATCGCAGATTTGAAGATGTGGATCAGTTTGTGAATGAAATAGAGGGCATACATTTGCCATTCAAACAGAATGATGAACTTGATCTGGAGCAAGACTCAGATGGCTGATTCTGCATCTGCCGCAGTGCGCTCTTCATTCAAATCAGAAGTAGATTCTGATGAACTCAGGCGCCGGCGAGAGACAGAGCGACTGGGGACGGATCCTATTGTACCTCTCGTGCTGAGGCTTTCGCTGCCAGCAATGACAGGTCTTCTCGTAAGCAGTCTTTATGTATTTGTTGATCGTGTTTTTGTAGGTCGATATGTTGGGGAGGTGGGGTTGGCTGCCATGAATGTGGCAATCCCTTTCTCTACACTGGTTTTTTCGTTTTCCATACTTGTTGGAAGAGGATGCTCTGTTATCTATTCTATTGCTTTAGGGCGCAAGGATTATGCTGAGGCGAGGAGGATTTTTTCCGGAGGTGTCTTCCTTCACATGATAGTGTCACTTTTTATTATGGTATTCTGCCAGGTCTTTTTAAACAGATTGCTGAATGTGTTCGGGGCAGAGCCGCAATCAATTGACGCTACAAGGCGTTATGTTTCCATCGTATTGCTGGGTACGCCTTTTGCAATGCTTACCATGCATAATCATCTCATACGCGCAGAAGGAGCTTCAACGTATTCGATGATGACCCAGGTGACGGGAGCTTTGCTGAATGTTATCCTTGATTGGGTTTTTATGGCCCATTTCCGCTGGGGTATAGGGGGAGCTGCGTTTGCCACAGTCATTGCGCAGGCTGTTTCTGTTATTATGGTAATGTGGTTTTTTATGAAAAGGAGCGTCGTGCGTTTCCGTGTGGCTGATATGATTTTCTCTGCCCGGATGCTCTGGCTCGTGCTGATTAACGGATTTACTCCCTTTATTTTTAACGCTGCAGCTACTTTAAATTGGACAATACAGAATCATATGATAAAGCGTCATGCAGAAAAAAGCGGTTTCAGCGTTACTACTGCTATGGCGGCATTTGGGATAGTAATGTCGCTTAGAATGCTGATTATGACGCCAATACTTGGACTTTCAATGGGAATGCAACCTCTCGTCGGATATAACTACGGATCGGGGCAATATGCAAGAATGCGTAACATTTTTAAATTTTCTGTTCTGACGGCATTTTTGCTGATGCTGATTCCTTATGGTGTACTTGAAATCTTTTCGTACCCTGTTGTGAGATTTTTCGGTGCTGAAAATGATACTCTCGTTCTTGGAGTTTATACTTTGCGCAGGTTCATGCTTTTGATGCCGTTGGGCGGAATTGCTGCAATGTTTTCTCATTTTTTCCAGGGTACCGGCAAACCGGTAGAGGCCCTGGTTGTAACGGGGGTCCGACAGGTTGTACTTGCTTTTCCCTTTTTAATAATTTTACCGTATTTTCTGGGCTATGATGGTATAGTGTTCGCCACACCGATAGCAGAGGTGGGTGGTGCTATTTTTGGAGTGTTTGTTATTTTGCGTGAATTTCGTCGCTTGCGTGTAAAGGAAAATGAGATGGACTTGCTGAAAAGTCCGATGATTGAGTCTGAGCATCGGCTTACCTGTTCAGCCGATGATGAAAGCGGTAGCACTGCAGGGGATTGCATGGAGGAGGTGGCAGATGTGGTCTAGGACTGTAGACTTCATAAAAAGTCTTCCGCTGAATGCCAGGATAAGTATTGTTGTTATCCTGATTTATTCACTGGCGGCACTTTGGGCAGAGATTACAGCTTTCGGCTATAAGTTGCGCGATGAAACTCCCGCCTATAATGCTGTGAATGTGGAGCAGTGTTATCAGCCGCCTCTTTCCAGGGTTGCAATGCCTGACGGTTCTACACGAATTGCACTTATGGGCACGGATAATCTGGGGCGCGATGTGTTCAGCCGCCTTCTCCAGGGTGCCAGGCTTGCTTTTCACGTCGGTATCGTTACTTCCTTGATTGCCGTTCCTTTTGGAGCTCTTCTCGGTCTGTTGGCAGGATATTTCGGTGGAAGGGTAGATTCCATCTGTACCTGGCTGGCAGCTACCGTGGCTGCAATACCGGCTCTTTTACTGATATTGGCTGTATCACTCGTTGTAGGCAAAGGTCTTCTCGGTGTCTACGTAGGTATAAGTGTTACGACCTGGGTCGGGATATATCGTACGGTGCGCGCAGAGACGTTAAAACATCGGGGTCTCGGTTATGTTCAGGCGGCACGTACGCTCGGTTACGGGAAAGTCCGTATAATATTGCGGCATATCTTGCCAAACGTGCTGCACGTTATAATAATTGCATTCTCAACGCGTTTCCCGGCAGCTGTCGGTACCGAGGTTTTCATGGGTTTTCTGGGAATCGGTGTGCAAAACGAACCCTCCTGGGGTGTTATGATTAACAATGCACGTGTTCGCTTGTGGCAAGGTGTATGGTGGGAAGGTACATTTGTTACGCTGGCCCTTTTTGCGCTAGTTCTCAGCTTCAATCAATTGGGAGATGCGTTGCGGGACAGATTGGATCCCAGCCGGGCAGGGTAGACCCGGCTGGTCGTGTCGATGATCAGTGGATAGTTTGCCCGGAGGATGCTCACCCTTGTCTTCATCACACAAAGAAGGCATAGACAAAACTGTATTCAGTCCCTTAACCTGAAAAAGTGGATTGTAAGAATTTGTCTCAAATGATAAACTTACCGGCATGTTTCTTTAAGAAGTTGAAGGCACAGCCGGTGTGTGCTTTCATTGTTGTGGCAAAGTATAAAACTGTTGCAACGTTAATTTTTTATGTAGTTTCAGCAAATAGCAGGTGAAATAATTAGATGAGTGAGCTTTGGTCTCAAACTTGGTTGATTGTAATTCTGGGCATGATATGTGTTTTTCTGTTTCTGGCATTTCTTGCCTGGGGCTTGCGCATGCTTGGGGCTTATGCCCGGAATCATCCTGACGAAGATACGGAGAATGTGAAATGAAAAAGCTGACATTTCTCCTGCTATCTTGCATTGTTCTTTATCCAGCACTTAATTTTGGACAGGGTGACAGTGTTGAGTTTGCCGACCTTGAACCTGCAACTGTTATTGATGTTCCTGCTGCTCCACAATTTTCTGATACTGATTCCGCCGATGTGAAAATAGATTTTGGAGGCGGGTTGAAGAAGGTCTTCAATTCTACTGGTCTGGCAAAGTTTTTTTCCAGAATAGATGTTGCAACTGTAGAACCGCATGAAGTGGAACAGGGAGAAGTGGTTTTAAAAGGACTAAAAACCGTGCGTATTT
>JAAZFF010000383.1 GCA_012511845.1 Lentisphaerota bacterium | reverse complement strand
GCTTATCCCTATCCCGTGCACTTGCACAACCCCTGTATTGCTCCCCATCACATTCTATACCAATTACATAGCGTTCTGTATCACCTGATACACGAACAGCCATATCTATTTTATAGCCTGAAAATCCTACATTCCGGTCAATATTGAAGCCGTGTATACGTAAAAAGGAAGCAACCTCGTTTTCCAGACCGTCTTCTTCGAAACCTGCTGCTTTTGTTTTAGAAAACACAACCTGTGTGTTTCCACGTTCTGCATATTCCAGAAATTTTCTCAAATGAACAGCCCCCAGTGCCTGGGTGCGGCTCGTATCAATCTGGAGAGAAGTAACAGAAGAAAACACAACAACCTTTTCTTTGGCTCGCGTAACAGCTACATTCAATCGGCGCTCCCCTCCCGGTCTGTTCAAAGGTCCGAAATTCATTGCAAATTTGCCTTTTGAATCATACCCATAACAAATTGAAAAATAAATAGCATCGCGTTCATCACCTTGAACATTTTCCAGATTTTTTACAAAAAAGGGTTCATGATTGCTGTCTGAAAAGAATTTCTCTATCTCGGGAAATTCAGAACGTTTCTCATCCATCAAATCTTCAATGAGATTTTGTTGCGCCTTGCTGAATGTTACTACACCTGTTGACTTATCAGCCAAATCGGGATCTCTTAATCTTTCAACTACCGCATCAACAAGAGCCCTTGCTTCACGTTCATTTGTCCGTGTTCGCGATTTGTCGTAAATGCCGTCTTCTACAAAATTTAAACTTACACCAAGACTTTTACTTTCCTGAACAGACGACGGAAACGTCATCAGGCTATTTTCATAATAATTGTGATTGCTAAATGCAATCAGCGACTCGTGGCGGCTCCGGTAATGCCACTGCAAATACAGGTCGGCAACCCCTCCTGCCTTGCACTCATCAAGAATGCTTTCCAATTCCTCAATATCGGATTCATCTGCATCATCGCTTTCCGTCAAACGCTGGAAGAATGTCGTCGGCGGCAGTTGTTTGGGATCCCCTACAATTATTACCTGTCTGCCTCGAGCCATTGCTCCTATAGCATCCCATACTGTTATTTGAGACGCTTCATCAAAAACAATTATGTCAAAGTTATTGCTGCCGGGAGGAAGGTATTGCGCCACCGATATGGGAGTCATCAACATACAGGGTTTCAATGAAGTCAATATAGTCGGTATTGATTCCAGTAGAGATCGCACAGGTTTATGACGAGTTTTTTTCTCGCATTCGCGCTTCAGCAATCCCAGCTCGCTCGCTGCAGGACAATCCCCCAAACGCCCGGAAGGAAGGCGACTCGTGAGTTTGGCTATGACCATCTCCTGAGCCAATCGCTCCATTTCAGCATCGATGTGCGTGAATTTCTCAACAGTGCCGTCATGAGACCCGCCGATAAAGTTGCGCAATACTTCATCAGTTTCTATAACTGCATTTATGAAAAATTCGTAATAACGCTTCTTAATAGCCAAAAGAACATTTTCAAGGGAAAGCTCACCGGAATCGATAGACACAACAACAGGATAGAGTCCGGCTTCCATGCATTTTTCGCGTGCCTGATTCCATATGCACCATCTTCTTAAATGCTGTCTTTCACTTAGGACAGAATCTGCCATTTGTGCAGCTGCCGATATGGCTCCGCGTGACGCTGCAACAACCTCATCTACATGCAACATTGTTTTGAATACTCCCAGCGATGCCATAAAGTTGCCGTACACCGTGTTAAAGGCACGCATGTCCTCTGGAGTAAACTCTCTGACGGTAGCAGAGCCATGTTCGCCAATAGCGTTTGTGATACGCTTGAACAAATCGTGATCCCTGCCAACAGCCCTGCGAACAGAATCGTTCAATGACTGGCAAAGAGATGCCAGCATATCTACAGACTGCCAGTCGGTATCGAGTTTGCGGAACATGTGCCCAATACGAGACGACAGCTGTTCCGGTATAGAGTCAACAATTTTTCTATTAAGCGTATAATGCTCAAAGTCATCCATTAAACCCGGCAATTCAGCATAAGATATTTTGCGGGTACTGTCCGGCTTCAAACATGAACAGACTTTCTTTCGTGCCTTTGAAAGTTCCAGCTTTTTGAATAAAATAAAACGTTCTGATGCAGATTTTAAAGCATCACGTAATCCTGAAACATCAAATACCGCAACAGCTTCCATATCGAAACTGCCCAGTTTCCCGGAAATAGCATCACATTCAAGACCGGCTTTTATAATTGGATTGATTTCTTCATAGAAGACTTCCCAATCCGGCATAAAGAAGTTTTCAGGCATTCGGGGCAATGACTGAAGAAGCATGGCGAGTTGAGAAAACTCTTTCAGACCATCCCATGTTACACTTGAAGGTGATGGACAATCTATGAGAACACAAAAACCTTCAAGCATTTTACCCATTGCCACAGTCTCAGAACCCAGAGAAACTGCCGCACTTGTTGCCGACTGCTCCCACGCCGGCGTCCAGTCCACTGGTCGCGCAAACTCAAATTTATCAAATAAATAAGGTGCTATTTCACGAGCCTGCGCCACCAGTTCGTTCCCGGCATCAAGCATGGCTCCGAGTTCACCGCTAAATAGTTTAACCTTCTCAAATGGTCCGACACTGCTAATCAAGTCGTCGTTGCCCGCTTGCGACAATAAATAAGAAAAAGCGCTGTAGGGAGTCAAGCCGCAAGGATATGTTTTGTGCAAAGCCTGTACATATCCACTTAAAACTTTACGCGATGCCTTAAGATCATTTGTTGCCTGAACCCAGGCAGATGGTTCAATTTTATCACCAAGCTCCAGGACTTCTTTAAATTGCCGCAGAACATCTGCCTTTCCGGCTTTGTTTGAGTGCAATTCAAGGCAAAACGGTGCCAAGCCAATTCTTTGCAGACGCCGCTGGACTACCTCAAGCGCCGCACGTTTTTCAGCCACAAAAAGAACAGTTTTCCCCTCCCCCAAACAGTATGCTATCAGATTAGTAATCGTTTGAGATTTTCCTGTGCCGGGTGGTCCATGCAAAACAAAATTTTTGCCGCGCGCTGCAGAAATAACCGCAGCAAGCTGAGAGGAATCAGCACTCATCGGACAAAACAGATGCTCGGGCTCAATACAAGTGTCTACTTCATGAGGCAAAACAGGTTCAATACCATCTTCGAAAATAGTGCCATCGCCCTTTATCAGATGACCGACAACTGGACTCTTGCGTAAATCATCGAGGCGGCGATTCATATCATCCCACATGATAAACTTGTTGAAAAAGAGACGACCCAGCCAAAGCTCTTCTTGAATTTCCCAGCCTTTTATATCTAATATGGCATTTTTAAAAATCTTCAGAATTTCCCTTACATCAAGTCCGCTATCATCACCCGGCGGAGGATTAAGCCCTGCAATTTCACGACCGAAATCACGTCTGAGCATTTCAAGAAGTGTTATATTTGCTACGGAATCACCATCTGCCAAAGAAAGCGTATATCCCGAGCGTACAGTCTGCCTGTCTATGCGTACGGGCACCAGTATCAGGGGTGCCCTGTATCTTTGCATCGAAGCACCCGTTCCATCAGTCCAGCTCAAAAACCCCACAGTCAAAAACAAGGTGTTGACACCACCTTCTTCCATGTCACTCCTGCCTGCCCGATATAGCTCTTTAAGGCGTTTCAACAATTCATTTTCGTCCAGAAATGAGTGAAGGCGCTTCGACTTGAACTCTTCCCTTATAAAATTCAAAACTGGACCCGTGCCGCTTGTCCGTTCAATTTGAGTCAGATTGCGCGGATCATTCTCAGCAGTGTTAAAAACCTCAGGTTTAGGATAGATTCTAAATTCAACTCCCTCGCTGACTGCATCCTCTATACGATCCAGATCATAATAAGCCAGATGTATCGACTGTTTCGTATCTTTAAAATTGAGCAAACGATTACGGCGTGACAAATCCAGCAGTTTTGAACGCCAGCGCTGAACACGTACCGGAGTATCATCAGCCTGATCCGCGCCATCGATCGCTTCACCTATATCCATGGACTGCCTGTCAAATGAAAAAGAGTCATCAATCGAATTCTCTATGACGGTATCAGCCGTTTTATGGTCTTCATTTACCGGACGCACACCTAATGCCCGTGCCTGCTTCAGATCAAGCGCATAGTGGAAATTTGTTTCATCAGACAAATACTTTGCTCCCGAAATCATCGATAAATCGAATCCACTTCGGCTGTCGGTAACCGTTACAGGATCCAGCACTGCTATTTCGGAAATTTCCACACGCTTGCGTATGGCCTGAAGGTCGTCCAAAATTGCATCCGGGAAATTATATTGCGTCACATGGCAGGCTATGTACACCTTTTTGCTGTTCAGCATTATAAGCGGGTTAAGACCGCAACCTTCAAGCAATCCGGCAAATAAAAGCGAAATGTCCAAACTTGCAGCAGACAGCGTTTCAGCAATATCATCCGCTGATTGAACAACAATTCCTCTGTCAGCAAAATTATCCGGCAGTTCGTGATAGCTTAAGTTTCTTTCCGATAATGACTTATAGATGCACTTCAACATCAAGATTACACGTCCCTTGTTGCCGGACCGATACCCGTCAAGTTCACCGGAGTCTCCTTCATTCTTCATCAACTCACTGGTGCGTTTTAAAATATCTGATACAAAACTGCTGTTTGTATCTATGAACGCTGCCAGAAGTTCCGGCATGATGTCGTACCCGAACCATTCATTGCCTGCAAAGATTTTCACATCCTTGACACAGCCGGCAAATGGCTCAGCCTGCTCCGGTTTTGTGATTTCTATATATAGTTTACCAATAATACTTTTATCCACAGACGCCAGAAAATCAAAATCAGGCAACAAATTAAAATCAGTACTTTCACTTGCCGTTCCCGAAGCAATTTCGGAAATAAAAAACTGCAGAGGTTTAAAAAATGCCGGTTCTGACCTGATATCAACTCTCAGGTCATGCAACACCTCATCACTTGTATTTTCGAAAATTACAGATCGTAAAACAGGTACACCATTTTGCTGCAGTGCGATTCCTGCTGATGAAATCGAATCTACTATTATGTTCAGCTCGGCAGACATTAAAACCTCCAAAGACCACCTGGTATTGATACAGATGGCTTGATCCAAATCTAATAACCAACATAGATTATACTGCCTTAAAATTTACTACTCAAGCATAAACAGTAAATACGGCAAGCCGTGCCAGTGGACAGTGGGCAGTGGGTAGTTTTCTCATGCGCCGCAGACTGCAACATAGACATTCCTGTCTGTGTCTCTTGCCGAGAAGGTAGGGCTGGTTTCTCCGCAAACCGCCGCTGATGATGAGCCCGGGAGCCCTGAGCGCCTGCTCGGGTTTGGTTGCATGATGGCATAATCGTACTCGTTCACGTACTCGTACACGTACACGATTT
>JAAZFF010000382.1 GCA_012511845.1 Lentisphaerota bacterium | reverse complement strand
TAACTGCACGCAGAAACAGTCCCGGCAATACTTTCGAAATCGGAGCCATGTCAGGCGGGGAGAAAGCCGTTTTAAGCGGCAATACTTACGGTGGTTCCGTTAAATATAAAGTTGGTGCTAAAAACACGAGTACAACATTTGCAGGCACAATCAGTGACGGAAACGGCAAGACGCACCTTATCAAGACGGGCACAGGCACGCTCACGCTTACAGGAACAAACACATACAGCGGCAACACGACGGTTGAAAACGGCAAGCTTGTTGTAGACGGCTCTCTTAAACCTTCTGATGTTCCAACAATAACTGTATCATCGACTGCCAGGCTCGGTGGAAAAGGAGAAGTCACCGGAAATGTAACGCTTTTAAATGGAGGCGCTCGAATTGAACTGTCGGATGGAGAAATAGGTTCGTTGACAATCAATGGCAACTTGGAACTCGGCGACAACAGCGCAATCGTTCTCGACATCGGTGATACAGTTGATCAGATTATAATAAAAGATGGAACCCTGAATCGAATCGGGGACGTAACAATCAGTTTAAACAAAATAAACATGCCATATGACGGTACTCACATTATAATATCAGGTGCAAAGCTGGGAAGTACGCAGGGATTTTCACTTGAAGAATCAGATTTTTTGAAAACAGCACAGCTCTGTGTTGTTGACGGCGATCTTGCAATAAAAATCAAACAGACAGGAACATTATCAATTCTGCGCTGAAAGGAAACTCATTAATGAAAAATTATAGTAAAACAGTTTTTATATTCCTAACGATTGTCGCCATGTCGATGATGCTCTCATCGCAGACTTATGCCGATAATTCTCAAAGCAAGAAAACTCTGCGGGTTATGGAGCCGCTGGGTCGTGGAGTAGTTGCGCTGAACCGCAAATCAGACGTATTCATTACATGGCGTCTGCTTGGTGTCGAACCTCAGGATACAGCATTTAATGTATACCGTATCTCTGAAGATGGAACAGAAATAAAACTCAACGACAAACCACTGACGGGTGCAACGTGCTTTGCAGACTCCAAAGCTGACCGAAAAAAAGATAACGCATATAAGGTAAAGGCGGTAATAAACAACGTTGAACTACCGGACAACAGTGTACCTTTTAAACTGAGAGCCGATACTCCTCGTGAAGCCCCCCTGGAAATACCGATACTGCACCGTGAACATTACAGCATACATTTCGCCTGGGTCGGTGTCTTGACCGGCGATGGAGAATACGATTTCGTTATTGATCGTATCCCGCGCGACAACCCGGATCCTGATGCCACACAGAAGGTAGAAGCCTATACAAGGCATGGGAAGCATCTCTGGACGATAGACATGGGACCGCAAAGTGTGAACAAAAAAGGCAGCAGATGGAATGCCGGCGCTGCTACGATAAGTAATGGACATAATGATGGGTTGACGGTTTATGACTTCGATTTGGACGGACGAGCGGAAGTAGCTATACAAACAGCCCGTGGCGTTGTGTTTGGCGACGGAAAGCGACTAGAAGAAGGCGATGATACTCAGCAATTCATTTCAATAATAGATGGACGCACGGGTGTGGAACGCACGCGTACTCCCCTTCCCCAGGATTTTAGCAAGGACGGACCAATGGGAGGGCATTTCGGTGTTGCATATCTCGATGGAGTACGCCCTTCCATAATCTATAAAGCGAAAAATCGTGATATGAAAACCCGCATTTTCAACGCTATGATAAATGCCTGGACATTTGATGGAAAGAAACTTGAACATAATTGGAAGTACATCATACCCCCAGGACTGTCACAGTATCATCAAATCCGTATCGTCGATGTAGACGGAGATGGAAGAGATGAAATTATTGATGGAGGATATGCTCTTGCGCCTGATGGCACACTGCTGTGGAAATTGGAAAACACTTGTCATGGCGACAGATTTCACATCGGTAAAATGGATCCGGATCGTCCCGGACTTCAAGGCTTTGCAGTGCAGCAAAATCATTCCGAATTGCTTCACTACTTTTACTATGACGCACGCACCGGTGAAATTCTGCGTAAGCACTACGGCAAGACGAAAGAGGACATAGGGCGCGGCATTGTTGCCGATATAGATCCGAATTTTCCAGGCTATGAATATTGGGCTTTCGGAGACATACACAATGCAGTCACAGGTGAAACCGTACCTGGTAAACGCCTATGGCCCAACTTCAGAATCTGGTGGGACGGTAATCCCGGAAGTTCGATACTTAACAGAACAATCATTGATGGCTGGAATCATAAAGCCAACAAGGCATCCAGGCAGCTTACAGGATACCGTTTCGGAGCAACCCACAGCTGGCGAGATGCACCAATTTTTTACGGAGATATAATCGGTGACTGGCGTGAAGAAGTAGTTTTTGAACATCGTGAAAGAAATAAACTGCTTGTTTTCACTACTCCATACTCCACAGATATACGATTGTATACCCTTCCGCACAACCCCTGCTACCGCGCAGGCATGACGGTGAAGGGATACATGCAATCGCACATGATCGATTACTTCGTGGGATATGGAATGACTCCACCTCCTGCACCCCAAATAACCGTGCCCGGAAATTAAACTACAGAAACATATTTACTTTAATAAACATAAATAAAGCAGTAGACATGACTAAACAATTAAAAACACAATTCGCCATGAAAAGTTTTTTGCTGGCGTGTGTAGTACTCTTTTTAAACAGTTTTAATTCAGTATTTGGATTACCGGCTAGAAAAATCCGATGGATAGAAAACAACAAATCCTCTCCGGTGATGGGAACCACAGTTGGTGTTCCCTGGCCGCAGGGAACACTTGGAGCAGATAAGCTGGTCACAGTAAACGATCATGAAGGTAATAAAGTACTGGATCAAACATGGCCTCTTGCATATTGGCGTGATGGATCCGTAAAATGGCTGGCTGTTGCCATCCCACCCCATAAGGCAGAGATTCCCCATTTTTCTTTAAGAGCCACTTCACTGCCCATCAGTAAAGCCATTGATCCACCCCTTAAACTGACGTTGGAAGATCGTGCTGACGTCATCACAATCGATACACATGCCATGAAGGTACAGATTGCAAAATCAGGCAATGTTATCATCCCGTCGGTTGAAATCGAAGATCGTGAGACGCTCTCGGGCGGGCGCCTTGTGGCATTAAACCAGAATCTTGCCGGGGATGATATATCTTCAGGGCCTATTACGGTTGATGCGTTCGAAAGCCGTATCGACAACGTAGTCGTAGAGCAAAGCGGTCCGACACGAGCAGTTGTGCGTGTAGAAGGCCACCATGCGAATGAAGATAGAAGCTTTCTACCCTTCAC
>JAAZFF010000381.1 GCA_012511845.1 Lentisphaerota bacterium | reverse complement strand
GTAATGGATATGGCCCTAATAGCACATGCAGCTACGCTCGAAAGCCGAATTCCTTTCCTTCACTTCTTTGACGGCTTCCGCACATCCCACGAAGTTCAGAAGATTGAAGAAGTAGACGATTCTGTTGTACGGGAAATGATAGATGACAAATTCGTTTTCGAGCATCGTGCGCGCGGACTTACCCCTGATCGCCCCAAACTGCGTGGAACGGCTCAAAATCCGGACGTGTATTTCCAGGGTCGTGAAACAGCAAATCCGTACTACAACGCCACTCCTGAGATTGTTCAGAAGTGCATGGATAAATTTGCCGGACTGACAGGCAGAAAATATAAACTTTTTGATTATGTCGGCGCACCGGATGCAGAACACATTGTAATTGCAATGGGATCCGGTATTGATACTGTTCATGAAACAGTAGACAGACTTCTTTCCGAAGGTGAAAAAGTAGGACTTGTAAAAATACGCCTGTATCGTCCGTTCTCAATTTCAGCATTTACCGCAGCTTTGCCGGATACGGTGAAGACGATTACCGTTCTTGATCGAGTGAAAGAGCCGGGTTCAATTGGTGATCCGCTTTATCTTGATGTTCGTACTGCAATCGGTGAGATGATGGAAGAAGACAAGACAAAGTTCTCCAGGTATCCGCGCACAATTGCCGGTCGCTATGGTCTTGGTTCAAAAGATTTCACGCCTGCAATGGTTCAGAGCATTTTCGACAATGCAAAATCAGCATCACCGAAAAAGCATTTCACAGTCGGTATCAATGATGATGTTACAAATACCTCGCTTGAGTACGACAAATCATTCGTTTTGAATCACAAGGGGCGCAAGGAGTGCATGTTCTACGGATTGGGTTCAGACGGCACAGTAGGAGCCAACAAAAACTCCATCAAGATTATCGGTGATGAAACGGATAACTTTGCACAAGGTTACTTTGAGTACGACTCCAAGAAGTCCGGCGGTATAACGGTTTCGCACCTGCGCTTCGGACCGGAGCCTATTCAGAGTCCGTATTTCTGCACGAATGCCGATTTTATAGCCTGCCACAACTTCTCGTTTGTTGAGAAGTATGACATGCTTGTGAATCTGAAAGAAGGGGGTACCTTCCTTCTTGCGAGTCCATTCTCGGCTGATGAAGTCTGGGATCATCTGCCGGATGAGCTCGAGCAGCAGATTATTGACAAGAAGGCGAAGTTTTACGTTATCAACGCTGTAGAACTTGCCGAGAAAATGGGCATGGGAAGCCGTATCAACACAATAATGCAGACGGCATTCTTCAAAATCGCAAATATTCTCCCGGCTGATGAAGCAATTGAACTTCTGAAGCAGTACGCAAAGGCAGCGTATGGCAGGAAAGGTGATGATGTTGTAAAGAGCAACTGGGATGCTATTGATGCTGCGCGCGACGCCCTTTACGAGGTCAATTATCCCTCCCAACCTTCAGGTAAAAAGAAAATGCCTCCAATTGTACCGGCTGAGGCGCCAGAGTTTGTCCAGAATGTGACAGCCAAGATTATCGCCCAGAAGGGTGACGATTTGCCGGTAAGCGCAATGCCGAATGATGGTACGTGGCCTGTCGCGACGACTCAGTGGGAAAAACGCAATGTTGCTACCCAGATTCCGCGCTGGGATCCTGAGACGTGTATCCAGTGTACAACTTGTTCGCTGGTTTGTCCGCACGCTGCCATACGTGGCAAGGTTTATGAAGAGAAGGAACTCGAGGGAGCTCCTCCGACATTCAAGTCAGCCGACGCAAAGACGAAGGAATTTGCCGGCAAGAAATTTACGATCCAGGTTGCTCCGGAAGACTGCATAGGTTGCGGTGCGTGCGTGTACTCATGCCCGATGAAAGCAAAAGGCGCTATCAAGATGACCGATCAGCTGCCGTTGCGTGAACCGGAAGCCGAAAACTTCAAGTTCTTCATGGATATACCTGACTATGATCGTTCACTGCTTAATCTGGGAACAATCAAGGGTTCACAACTTTGTCGTCCGTTGTTTGAATTCTCCGGTGCTTGTGCCGGCTGCGGTGAAACACCGTATATCAAACTTATGACGCAACTGCTTGGCGATCGTGCAATTATAGCCAACGCCACAGGGTGTACATCAATTTACGGAGGCAACCTGCCTACAACACCGTATTGTACACGAGAAGATGGTCGCGGTCCCGCATGGAGCAACAGCCTGTTCGAGGATAATGCCCAATTCGGTTTGGGTATGTATATGACCGTTGAAAAATTCAACAGCTACGCCCTTGAACTGATAGAAAAATTGCTGGCTTCAGACAAGACTCCGGATGATGTCAAGGCAATCGCTACAGAAATACGTGGTGCACAGCAGGAAACATCTCAGGAAATTGAGGAGCAGCGCAAGCGCGTGGCAACATTGAAGGAAAAGCTCGAAAACGTTAAATGCGATGTTTGTGAGCAACTTCTCTCGATTTCAGATTACCTGGTCAGAAAGTCTGTATGGATTCTGGGCGGTGACGGCTGGGCGTACGATATCGGTTACGGTGGTCTTGATCACGTGCTTGCTTCCGGCAAGCCGGTAAAGGTTCTCGTTCTTGATACTGAGGTTTATTCCAATACGGGAGGCCAGGCGTCCAAGTCCACTCCTCTCGGTGCTGTGGCAAAATTCGCCACGGCAGGAAAACCGCAGCAGAAAAAGGATCTGGGCATGATTTCCATGACCTACGGCAACATATACGTTGCACAGGTTGCGATGGGTGCAAATACAGCGCAGACGGTCAGGGCTTTCAACGAAGCAGAAGCTTATGACGGACCTGCTCTCATCATTGCCTACTCGCACTGTATCAACCATGGAATGGATATGGAAACAGGTATGTTCAACCAGAAGGTTGCCGTAGAAAGCGGTCACTTCCCGCTTTATCGTTTCAATCCGGATAATGTTGCGCAGGGCAAGAACCCGCTTACGATAGACAGCAGACCGCCCACCCGAAACTTCTCGGAACAGGTTGAACTGGAAAATCGCTTCAAGATGCTCAATAAAACGAATCCTGAAGAAGCAGCAAGAATGGTAGAAGAGGCTGACAAGAACTATAAGAGCAGATATAAGCTCTTGCAGCAAATCGCAGCCATGACTGTATCTGATGCTGAAGCTCCAGAAGCGTAAAACTGCAAATCAGGCAGACTTGTTTTTGTGAAACGAAACCAAGTCTGCTCATAAATCCAAAACCTTCCCGGGCTGCAAAAAGGACCGGGAAGGTTTTGTTTATTTATCAAGTCCACTTGATTCTATGGGATTGAGCATAATTCTTCCTGTAAGGTGATCCATTAAAATTATCTTTCATTTTCGGGCAAACTTTACTTTTTGTATTATTTATTCTAGTATTGCCTCATAAAGCCATAAAGTAAAATTATTAAAAGAAAGATAAATAAATGAAAAAATTTGCCCTTTTTGTTTTTAATGGTGATCCGATGTGTTTTATTCATGTCCTTCTGAATGCGCTTGATATGCACTCCAAGGGGCATGAGGTATCTATTGTTATGGAAGGTGCTTCAGTAAAGCTCGTTCCGGAACTTGATCAGCACGGGCACCGTCTGGGAGCTCTATGGAAAAAAACGCTTG
>JAAZFF010000380.1 GCA_012511845.1 Lentisphaerota bacterium | reverse complement strand
GTACAAGGCGGGACTCACATCCAACTGGGCGCCTGTGGATAACAGCTTTATATACAACGATAACATGCGCGGTATCGGACTTGCCGATATGGCAGCTGCAATCACTGCAGGCAGGCAGCACAGATGTAATGGCGATCTGGCATTCCATGTGCTGGACGTAATGTGCTCAATTTGCGACTCGGCTGACTCGGACAAAACTGTTGTCCTTGGCAGCACATGTGAGCGCCCGGATCCAATGCCGGAGGGGCTTTCAATGGGAGAATTGGACTAAAACCATAAAACAAGGACTTTATTATGAAAAGAATACTGCTTTTTAGAGGTGGCTGGGATGGGCATGACCCTTTCGAAACATCTGATATGATTATAGAACGCTTGCGTGGACACGGGCTGCAGGTAGACGTTTTCGATACACAGGATTGCCTCCTTGATCCTGATTTGAAGACAAAGTACAACTTGATAATCCCTGTCTGGACGATGGGCTCAATTGCAGAAGAAGCTGAAAAAGCCTTGCTGGATGCCATTAAAAACGGGCTTTCCTGCGGTGGCTGGCACGGCGGGATGGGCGATGCCTTCCGCAATAATACGGAATATCAATTTATGGTCGGAGGTCAGTGGGTTTCACATCCCGGCGGAGTAATTGATTACACCGTTGAGGTAATTGATAAAGACCACCTCATAATGAAGGGTATTCCGGCAAGCTTCCCCATCCACATCGAACAGTATTACGTGCAGGTTGATCCGTCAAACAGCGTTCTGGCTACAACAACCTTCTCAGGTGAACATGCCGACTGGATAAACGGCACAGTAATGCCAGCAGTCTGGACCAGAAATTACGGCAAAGGAAAGATATTCTACAGCTCCCTCGGTCATAATTTTGAGGATTTCAAAAATACACCGCAAGTTTCCGAGATCATTACCAGAGGTCTTCTCTGGACGCTAGATTTACTGTAATATTTTACAGTAAAATTTGTAAAGTATCAGTCAGGCGTGTCATCTGTACGCGCCTGACTGTTTTTTATATGTGCAGACAATAATTGTATTGAAAAGTAATATTACGCAATATAGAATGATATTATTCTTTATAAAAGATTGTCTTCAAGTGAGAAACATTGCAGGCAAGTTAAACTAAATTTTTAAAAGGGGAAATAAAATGGCAAAATCAATGAACTTGAATGGTTCCTGGGGTTTAACCTGGGCTGAGGGCAGTTCACTGATGCAACCGGGGTTTTATACTAAAAAAGTTTTAGCGGGGCGTCAGCTTTTCCCTGCAACCGTGCCTGCACCTATCCATACCGTTCTGGAAGAAGCAGGGGTTATTGAAGATATCAACTTCGGGCTGAACTCTCTGAAAGCCCGCTGGGTAGAGGAAATGTTCTGGATTTACAGGAGAACATTTACTGCTACTGCCGAAATGGCAGAACAAAGCTCCTGGCTTATTTTTGAACATATAGAATTTGATGCCGTCGTCTGGCTCAACGGAGAGGAAGTGGGACGACATGAAAATGCGAACAGACCGGCGAAATTCGAGATAACAGGTAAAGTCCGGGAAGGAGAAAATCTTCTAGTAGTTCAAACCTCAACCGGAATGCATGGAGCAGCGGAAAAACCGGCATTTGATTACCATTCGGGAGATATAGGT
>JAAZFF010000379.1 GCA_012511845.1 Lentisphaerota bacterium | reverse complement strand
ATAGGTGAAACAGGCAAAAACCTGACGATATCAGCGACCAACGACGGCAGGTTGACGTTTGACAACGGAGAATCTGCGGCAGTTATAACAACAGCGACAGGCAATTTCGGAACAATAGACTTCTCCAATAACCATATTTGCGTATAACGCATCGATTAAAACACTAAGGAGCAAACACAATGAAACTGATAAGTGACGGATATAAAAAAACAATATGTTTTCTGTGCATTCTCTTTTCGATCCAAAAACAGGTCCCGGAAAAGCCGTTCTAGCTTCAAAGTCCCAAATCGGAGGTACAGTGGTAATCGCAGATGGCATTCTGGAAATCAGCGATCCAGCTTCGATAATGTACACAAATGGCATACTGATGCACGTAACGAGTACGAATACATCGCCTGTATTTACGTGTACAGCAGAGGAACTGCCTTTTGGCTTTCTGCCGGGCAGCAGTATTCTCAACAGAACAGTGCAATTCATCGATGGCGGACCCGGGGCGTGGACAATTACTTTGAACGGAAACGCCAACGCTCCACTAGAGGACAGTGACGCCAGCTTCACAACAAGACCAACCGTGCGCAACAATGCCACGCTTAGGCTGACTGAATCAATGACCCTGCAAAACACGCTTGTGTACGGAGGCAATGGGGCTAAATTTGACATAGCGGACGGTAAAACAGTAAATCTTCCCGGATCAAAATCGCAAAGTGACGCACGATCGGAGTGTATTTTCATACTGAATAACACAGACCCGATCGGAGATGGCGTTGCCCGCGTTGCAGGTACAATCCACATGGGCAGCGGATTATACATATACCGCGGAGTATATGAAGTGGATGCCGACAACATCAGCTCCCCCGGCAATAATCCTGTTGTTTTCGGCGATGGTGAAATCGCTACTTTGAGGATAAGGGGCGGCAAGCAATTCCTGGTTCCTGAGCTTTCCGGAACGAATAGAAATGCAATAGTGGAGACTCATACTTCGGGAACAACTACGCTCGGAGTGCTTAATGGCGCAGATAATGAGTTTGCAGGTACAATACGTGATGGCACCGGTATAATCCGCCTCGTCAAGGGCGGAGGCGGAGTGCTTACACTTGGAGGCGACAATACATACTCCGGCTCAACATTTATCAATGGAGGCGGTATTGTTCTGAACGGCTCTGTTGATGGCGATATTGAAGTAAACAGCGGCTTGCTGGCAGGAACAGGGATGGTGAGAGGTAACTTGACCATTAATGACGGTGCCACCATGACGACAGATGTAACACCATCAATCACCGGAGATATAACAGTCAGCGGAAAGATTAATATCGACAAAATCGAGTCTGTCAGCGTAGGAAATCACGTACTGTTCCAATGCGATGGAACGGCAATGCTTGATGATGCCTCTGTAGCAAATGCTGCTGATGATGATCATCGCATGTATTCCTTAAGGGCAGGAGCCGGAAAAGTGCTGCTAAGTATAAGTGAAAGTGCCTCAATTATACTAGTGAGATAATTATGATGGGCGAAACAATTTTAAAAAACACTAAAAATAAAAATATGAAAAAACTATATAAAAAATTCAAGAGCTCGCTGGCTTTCACAATTGCGCTTTTCGCAATTTATATGCCTGCAACAGTAACGGCAGAAGAAATAAGTATAATCGACTCTGATTCTCCAACAGCAGAATGGAGTTTCGACAACGGACGAGAGTTTCCGGGAGCAAAAGGCGGCATGGTAGCCGATGACGCTGTAGAGGCGCAGTATCGCCCCGCAATACGCCTTGATGCTGACTTTACCGGAGGTGGTAATTACGTGCAGGTCGGGCGCCATCTGCCGCCTGTTGATGTTGATGTACTCTCATTCTGGATTAAAACACCGGGCAATACAAAAATCCTGACAATACGCCTTATCGATGGAACAGGTCAGTGCCACCAACTTAACCTGAGGACAGAACCACACGATCGATGGCAGCGAATACTGTTTCCTGTTGCCGAGTATTTTGAAAAAGCAGGAACAAGCTCCGCCGTCGAAATTGTTAACAGATATGAAGGATGGGGTGGAGCCGGGGACGGCAAATGGCATAACCCGATCAAGGCAATCTATATTCTGTCCGGTCGCAACATCACCGGAGAGACAGGTAAAGGCTCTCTGTGGATTTCGAACGCAAGAATTAAAACTGCTGCTCCCAAAGTTGTTCTCACACGCGAAGTTCGTCTCGATGAAATCCTCAATGAAGGCGAACTCGACTGGAATTTCAACGATGGACGCGAATTTCCCGGTGCCAAAGGTGGAATTGATCTTATTCAGAACGTTGATGGCAGCGCTGCTAATGCAGTCAAACTCCGCGGAGACTTTACAGGAGGCGGAGCGTATGTGTCAGCTGATCATCAGCTCAACGGGCTCAATGTAAAAGCCATAAAAATGCGTGTTAAAACGGCTAATGTCAAAAATTTCAATGTCAGACTTGGCGACGGAACAGGACAGTGCCACCAGGGTCATGGTTTTAAACTGACTCCCGATAACAAATGGCATGAAGTGGTAATCGAGACTGCCGGCGTTGTCGGCGGCGAGCACTGGGGAGGAGCCAACGACGGGAAATGGCACGGCAACGGTCAATATATCTCCCTGCTTATCGGAGGAGGAAGTGCTGAAGATAAAAAACCGGAGATGCTTATCACCGATATACGTGCTGAAGTAACAGTGACAGCCAGAACAGCTGGTGAAGCGTACAAGGAATCGTTTGATTCGTCAGCGACTCTCCCGGATGGATGGAAGAAGCTCGGCACCGCCGGCTCAGTATCTATTGTAAGTGACGCATCCTACGAAGGTGCCAACGCAGTACGAATAGAACGCTCCGAAGACCAGCTCAACGACAACGTCGCACTCAGCGGTGCTTCATTCCCTGCCGGTTCCGGACCGTGGAGTCTCAGCGGCGCTACACGCAGCAGCTTGCACTCCCCCGACAACAGCTTTGCAGTCAGGGTAAACATCGAAGCTCTTGACGCCTCTGGCAATGTGTTGGAAACAAAAACACTTGTCGATCAGACCGGCGTAGAAAGATGGAAAAGCTTTGCCAGACAGGTTGAATTTCCAAACGGTACAGTAAAAGCTCGCTTCTCGGCAGCAATGCATAAAACACATGGCTACTGCGATATCGATGCTCTTGCTGCTGTTCCCCTTGAAATCAAGGGTAAAGAAAAAAACATCGAGCGGATTATAATAAGCAGCGACGTTACAGGGAACATGTTCTACCCTGAGGATGAAGTGGCATTTTCACTGGAAGTCCGCAGCATTCACAGTCTCCCTGCCGATGGACGTACTGCAATTGTGAAAGTAACAGACTACTGGGGCGCAGAACAGATGCCCCTCGGGAAAATCACACTCGAACGCAGCGGCAGATCAGGTCGTCATTTCCGTTATCTCGGAAAAGTTTCACTGCCGAAAGACATTTTCGAAATCGGCAAATATCATGAGCTGCATATTGAAATACCCTCAGCGGCTTACGAGGATGCCGCCGAATACAGCGGCTTTGCCAGACTCCCGGTGGCAGAGTCCAGACAGTACCACGCTGAGCAGATTCCATTTACCATACGCAACTGGGACAGCCGTATACCCGAGTACTTCAAGTTGGCGAGCCGCATAGGACTGCGCCAGATCGGAACATGGGGCGACAGCGGCTGGGAACGTATAAGAGACCTGGGTGATAAATGGTACGGCGGACCCTCAGGTGTATCGCAGGTGGAACGCGAAGGATGGAAAAACATTACTGAAGAACAACTCCACCAGAACGCCATCAACTTCATGAACAAGCATAAGGACAACGATTCTCTCGCTTGCATTATGCTCGGGAATGAACCGAACGAACGTCCAGAACTCGTCGCCGAAAAGATAAAAGCCTACAAGATCGCGTACGAGGCACTCAAGTCCGTAAAACCGGATATACTGATTGTAACTACTTCTGTACCGGCTCTTGAGTCATTTTTCAGCGCCGGCTATTACAAGTACACCGACGTATATGATTTTCACGTTTATGAAACTTATGGAAATGTCCGCCAGGCAATCCGCAACTACCGGGAACTCGGAAAAAAATATGGAGCAGAAAAACCAATCTGGTGTACAGAACTAGGACTTAACTCACAGGGGCAGACAAGATATGCAGTTGCATGCGAAATGGTAAAAAAATTCACGGCATTCTTCGCTGAAGGCGGCGAAAACGTGAGCTGGTTCACCATCATGTACCCCGATGGCGACGGCAAAGCCCGAGGCACATCGGGCGATGCGCACAATACGTTCGATTGCCAGTACAGCCAGTATAACCCACGTCTCGATGGGGTCATGTACTACACAATGATAAACGGCATCACAATTAAAAAGGTCGTTGATGAAGTACAACACGAAAATGGTGTACAGAGCTACCTGTTCCGTGACGAAAATGGAGAGTGCTTCCATGTGCTATGGAAAGAAGGCGAAAGAATCGATTGCGGAATAAATCTTCCAGGCGTGGATAATGCGCAACTCATTCGTGTCGACGGCAGCAGTGCAGCATTAGTTCCCGGCTCCGGGAAAGTTACACTCGGACTCTCCGGTGAGCCTGTCCTGCTTCGCTACAAGCAGAAACAGCCGGCAAAACTGGTCCGCGAACTTGCAACACCTTCAATAGAAATTCCCCAAAAACAGCTCACTATTCTCAAGGGTGAAAAATGTAGATTTGAAGTTAAGGCAAGCGTGGCAGCAGCGGAAGAACTGACTGCCATCGTACCTCCGCGCTGGAAAGCCTCGTTTGCCAAGTCCGGCGTATCAACATTCATATGCACTGTTGAAGCCCCTGCCGATACGGATGCCCGAACAGGTCGCGTAATGGTACGCAGAAAAGATAACGCCGGAGAAATTATAATTCCGATCGCAATTATGAGCCCTGTTTCGCTCGACGTGTTTGCAGATGCAAGAAATGATGATGGAGAGCCGACAATCCGTATTGTTATGCGCAATAACGGAACAGAACCGGCATCAATAGACTGGACAGTGGAGCTGATGGATCAGTTCTCCATAAACAACGGCTCGTTCGCAACACATATACCTGAATCCGCTGAAGCATATTTGAAAGGCGGTTCTGAAGGTAGGATTGAACTTGCAGGCGGGTCAGTCCACGAAGCAAAAATGGCAGTTGTGGACTTTGAAGATCAAACGCTGTACCAGATCCGTGCTCGTGTAACTGACGCTGCCGGTAGGCAAATTACAAACGAAAGACTCGTAGGCGGATTCGCCGAAGCAATCAGGATTGAAGGCGGAATTACCATCGACGGCAAATTTGATGAGCCCATCTGGAAACAGGCACGGGAGCAGAAGATTGATATTGCGGAAGCGAATTTCAGATTCGATAAATCGGCTACATGGGATGGCATTGATGATCTTTCAGCCGTTTGGCGTGCCGTCTGGGATGATGAAAATCTTTATCTTGCAGTGGAGGTTAAAGATGATGTTCATCATGTTCAGTTTTCAGATGGTGCTGTCTGGAATCAGGACGGTCTTCAATTCCTCTTTGATCCTGTACGGAAAGATGCTGAGAAAGCAGGCAAATACGATTACAGCCTCGGCATCGGCACCAAAGGACCGCAGGCATGGTGTCATCTTTCAGGGCACAGCAGCATAAGTGAAGGTCCGGCGCAATTCCGCATAGCCTCCACTCCCCTTCCCGGCTCTGCAGGCGGACTGCGCTATGAAATCGCCATACCGTGGACTCAACTCGCCCCCTTTGAACCTGTCAAAGGAGCGAACCTCGGCATGACGATGATTCTCAATGAGGATGACGGCGACGGTCGAGTCGGCTTCATGGGATGGTTCAGCGGTGCCCACAGCAAGCAGCTCGACAACGTTGGCGATCTTATTTTGGTAGATAAGGAGTAAGAGCTTCAAGCCAGGCTTTTGCCATCTTCATCTGCCCCTGGGGGTTTGGATGTGCCCAGTCAAACGTATCACTCTGCGGTTGACCGGGCATTTCAAACCACCCTTTATAGTGATGAACTGTAATTACGGGCGACTCTTTTGTATTCATCTCTTTGGAAAGTTCTTCAACAAGCGGACGTATGGAGTTGGCACCCTTTGAGTGGTTGAAATTCAAATGTCCGAGCAGCACAACAACGTTCGGATTTTTTGTTCGCAGGAATACGATGAATTCACGCAAAGGCTTCTGCACTGTTTCATCGTGCGGTGTATTTCCCTGATCATTTGTACCGAGATGAATAAGAACAGCGTCCGGTGCAGGTGAATCTTTCTTCCATGCAGCCATCACTTTATTAACAGCATCCCTTGTTTTGAAGCCGTAATAGCCTTCGTGATCGGGATCGAACGGTACACCCTCTGCTATATCAGGCCATACAGCACGCGAATCCAGTCCCGCCTTGCGGGAGCCTGTAAAATCAAAGCTGATTTTTGCCTCGTGCAGTAATTTTTGCAGGGGGAGTCTGTAAGTATACTCCTCCCGGCTCTTCTGTCCGCCCTGTGTGATTGAATCACCAACACACATTATCTTATATGGAGCATTTTGTTTCTGATCCTGCTTGGCAGCTGAACCGGATAGAGAAGTTGAAAGCAAAGTAGTGCACATAGCGATTAAGAGTAAATAAGTTGCTTTTGTTTTCATAATATGGCTGATTGTAGCTGATGAAGCTTATCACTGTCTATTTTAAAAATCAGATTAGCCGGAGCCCTGCAGGCCGGGCAATGTTCAGTTGGCAGTTGATAGTTTGCTTTCAGACCGCAGACTGTAGCACAGACATTCCTGTTTGTGCCCGCCTGCTGAATGGTTGCCTCGCAACCACGGCTCATGAGGACATTCGCCCTCCAGCTCCGCATTCCCGGCGTGAGAGTTTCTAGCAGCAGAGCTTTCGTGTCTTTTCGTGCTTTTCGTGGTTCTGAAATTCCTCCATGCAAGGTTATCCCGTCTGCTGAGAAGGTAGGACGAGCCCGGCTTGCCGGGCAGTGATCAGTGGTCAGTGGACAGTGGACAGTTTTCTTGAGAGGCTTATAATCGTCACATACTCGTACACGATTTCAACGTAGTAAACCGGTTTCTTATCGTCGAGTTCCATTCTTATGCTCGTGCACGTACAACGTGTTCCGCTGCGCTGTGGACGTGTACGATTTCCCGACCAGCCGGCAGAGTAATTGCTGCTTATACGATATCAGGCTTGAAAACAGCAACAGATATTTTCGACAGTTTTTCTACGAGTTTATTATACATCTCTTCGTCCTCGTAGATGCCTATGATTGCACCACCTGACCCGGTAAATTTGGCACAGGCTCCGCAGGAGCGTGCGACGTCGACCATTCGCAGATTGCCTTCGCTCATATTGTATATTGAAGCGCGTTTATCAAAGTTTTGATCCATCAGTGATGACAACCTTTTAAAATCTTTCTTCTCAAGACAACTGCGTGCCTCTTCAGTTATATCTGCCCAAAAACGCATTGCATCAATGATAGTTTCATCT
>JAAZFF010000378.1 GCA_012511845.1 Lentisphaerota bacterium | reverse complement strand
GACGGCGAAGTGGTACGTCAGGGACCTGCAGACGAAATAGTCAAACAGTACAAGCAGACCCAGATTACACTTAGCATGGGGCAGAAACTTGCAGATAGAACTGACCGCTCTGGGACAGGTGTAGTAAAAGCGAGCGATCTGACAGCAGAATTTGATCACGACAAAAACACCTGGGTAGTAAAACTGGCATACGAATCGGATCTGAAAGACTGGAACGAAGCGCGCATCCTGATAAGCATCCGCAGAACAACAGGCGAGTTTTTTACAGAACTCAATTCGCTCAATATAAAAGAGTTCGCAAAAAACAGGCGGGCAAACGGAAAGGTCGAGATAACGCTGAGCCCCGACGTCCTGCCAAGTCCCGGCGAGTACATCTGCAATGTTGCGCTTATCAGCGACAACACATTGCTCGATCACGTAGTGGATGCCCACGTTTTTACAGTGTCGCTTGAAACTGTCGCAGAATGGAATCGCATAACCTCAACAAAGGGTATATGCTATGTAAAGCAAAGCTGGAGAAGCATTGATGCGTAGTATAAAAATATTTTCAGATCTTGTTTCAACAGAGTCACTCTCGCCCTGTCCAGGATCCGGAAAGGACGCCCCATAGTACACCTCTATGCAGTCTGTAAAAATGAGGCTCATATAATCCCGTATTTTCTCAATCACTACGGAGCTTTCGTAGATACATTTATTATATACGATAACGGCTCAACAGATAAATCACTGAAGCTGCTCCACTATAAATATATCGACAGGGAACTTGTATTGAACAGACACAGGCAAAACAGGGAAAATATGTCGCCCAGCAACAAAAAGCACGGCTGGGGTGTACATTACATGACGAGTGATGAAGAGGCAGTTGCGAAGTACGACGCACTTCTCGCACAAAGTGAAATTGTAGTCTGAATTTAGAGGTTTTAAAACAGGCAGGTATTATTTACTACAAAGGGAAATCTGAAACAGTTTATGGAAAAGAGCACTATAGATTTTGAAAATTGCATCAAACCGATGCTGCACCAGCTTGATACTACGGGAGTCGTTTATATCGGCAACGACAAAGTATACCGGCGCATATCACCCGATGCTCGTAGATTTCGGCAGTCTTAAAAAGGGGAAAGCTGAGCCGGACTGGCCGTTCTTCAAAGAGATCATTGCAAATGCCTTTTTACCGCTGCTGCTGTGGTCGAAGGGCGACTTTTATCTGGCAAACCTGATTTTGTCCGATACTTATCCTAATCGTCTCCAGCCCTTCCCCACCTTTTCCAATGCTCCCGTTTACTTTGAAAAACTGAAGGTTTTCAGAAAGAAACGGGATTTGCAGTATTGGTTTGGCTTTTTCTGCAACCTCTTTCTAATACCGTTTCCACCGCTGCGCAAATATCAGTTTAAAATCTGGCGTTACAGAACACTGCGAAACCCGGCAATTTGTGAAGTGCAGCGGGAAGTAGAAAAGCTGGAACCGCCGAAAGTTTGGACGGAGTGGGACGCCTACCATGAACCGAACTACAGCGACGGCGCGGTGAGCAGCAGGTTCCTGAGGATAATCGAGTTGCTGAAAAGCATAGACTGGACAACTGCCGTCGACCTGGCGGGGAACGGCGGTTATTTTACAATGCAGGTATTAAAAAACTTCCCAGAGGCGAAGATGCTTTGTCTCGATTACGACTCACGTGCTATCGAGCGGGCGTACACGAGAAACATTACGGCGGAAGCGCCTTACAAGAACCTGACGTGCGGGATGATCAACTTCTGCTATCCTTCGGACGGACATATTCCTCTGTCGGGGAGGATATCTTCAGATCTTGTAATTGCGCTTGCGGTAACGCATCATTTGTTTTTGCGGCAGAGCATAAGCAGCGAAGTGTTTTTTGATTTTCTTCATGAGACGAGCAGGAAGTATCTTGCGATAGAATTCATGCCGCTTGGACTTTGGCGTGAGGGTGTTGCGCCTCCTGTGCCGGCATGGTATACGGAAGAGTGGTTCAGGAAAGAGCTGGATAGGCGGTTTGATGTTATAGTGCGTGAGCAGCTTGAGGAGAATCGTGTGTTCTTCCTGTGCCGCAGTTGCTAAGCAAGGTAGGGACGGCTCTCCGCAGCGCGCCGCCGCCGAGCCTGGGTGGTTTGATAGCTGTGTGCTGTGAGGCAGGTTGTGGTGTGGCGTTGCCACATTTGCGCTGGTTGCGGACGCCTCTACACTGCGTTGGATGTGCGCCCGGTTATGAGCGTATCGGCGAGACGAACGGATACGAATCCAGTTCGCTCACCGCGCTCTACACCG
>JAAZFF010000377.1 GCA_012511845.1 Lentisphaerota bacterium | reverse complement strand
CTCCTCCTTAAATACGTGCAGTCCAAATCCAGGATGTATGCACTGGGGCAGAATTCCTCCTAAAAAGTCGGCTCTCTCAAGAAGAAGAATATCCCGGCAACCTGCTTCATGGGCGGCAATAGCCGCAGCTATTCCTGCAGGTCCTCCGCCAATCACCAATACATCAACATCAGTCATTCTCAACTGCTCCCCCGCATTGAGGCATGCCTTCATCCGGAAACAGCATGCCGGAACCTGCCCCGAATTTTGTAACCTGCTCAGGTTTCAGATTCAGCTCTTCGCACAATATCTCGATGATCCCGGGAGTACAGAAACCTCCCTGGCAGCGTCCCATGCCTGAACGAGTTCTGCGCTTGACTCCATCGAGAGTTGTCGCCCCTGCCCTGCATCTTATACTGGCACGGATTTCCGCTTCTGTAACCTCTTCACAGCGACATACTATTTTTCCATATTCAGGATCGGCTTCAACAGCCTCAGCTCTTTCCTCCATGCTCATATTTCGGAATCTTTTCCAGTGGCCGGCGTCAGTATTAAAATCAGAACGCTTTTCAACTTTTAATTTATCTATGATTTTGTCTGACAGCCATTCAGCCAAGGCAGGTGCTGCTGTCAGCCCCGGAGATTCGATTCCGGCAACATTGAAGAAACCTGGAGCGTCAGAGGGTTCGCCTAAAACGAAATCGCCTTTTTCCTCGTGAGCCCGCAATCCGGAAAAACAGGCTATTACACCGCTCATCGGAAAATTCTCCCATACCTTCGAAACTGAATTTACGATCTTTTCGATCCCTTCAAATGTTGTACGAGTATCATTTTTGTCGTTAAGAATATCTGCCGTTGGTCCTGCTATAATTGTGTCATCTACTGTCGGTGCCAGCAGGACACCCTTGCCGAATGGGGTCGGAGCCTGAAAGATTGTAGAATTGAAAGAGCGGCAATACTGTTTATCGATTATCAGGTACTCACCCCTCCAGGCTGTTATTTCAATTTTGGAATCGCTGACCTGATTATTCAGCTCATCAGCATATAACCCGGCAGCATTGACAATAATATGCGTTTTAAATTCCCTGCCGTCTGTTGTGCGCAGATACCAATATAAATCCTTTTTAAAAATAGATTCAACTTTGGAATTGAACTGAAACTCAACACCATTACGTGCCGAATTTTCTGCCAGACGAAACGTGAGCTCATACGGACAACAGATAGCGCCTGATGGTGCGGACAGAGCTGCTGTGGCTTTTTGTGACAAATTGGGCTCCATAAAACGGAGCTCTTCCTGCTCGACAATTCTTAATTCCTCCACACCGTTGATTTCCCCTCTCTCCTTGAGTTCTTCAAGAACAGAGTATTCCTCCTCAGAAAAAGCAACAACGAGCGAACCGTTACGGCGAAACGGAACATCCAGTTCCGCGCACCATTTTTCAAACATGCGGCTTCCCTTCACATTGAAGAGTGCCTTTTGAGAACCGGGCTTGGCATCATATCCGGCATGAACTATGGCACTGTTCGCCTTGCTGGCACCTTCTGCAACATCCGACTCTTTTTCAAGAACTGTCACACGCAACTGATATCGCGACAACTCACGTGCTATCGCACAACCAACT
>JAAZFF010000376.1 GCA_012511845.1 Lentisphaerota bacterium | reverse complement strand
TGCCGACTGCGTCAGCCGCAAGGCGCGCCATCTCAACAGCATCCTCAAACCCCTGCCGGCCTGTGCATGCATTGGCACAGCCGGAATTTATAATAACACCTCTGCAATTGCCTGTTGCAACACGCTTCCGGCTCAGCACAACAGGAGCAGCAGCAACACGGTTGGATGTAAACAGGGCTGCGCATGTTGACTCCGCATCAGACAGCAACAAAGCCATATCAGCGCGATTTGCCCTGATTCCGGCTGTAACGCCACTGGCTTTTAAGCCCATGGCAGAAGTTACTCCGCCATTTTTTATCCATTTAAAATTACTGCTCATCCTTTATCAAAACTCTTGTCAACACTATCCGCCTAAATGCGTAAACGAGTTGGAAATTATTGCATATCATAGTCAATAAGTCCACAATATTTAGAAAATTCGCCATTGCGCTGAAAACTGCATTTGAAAAACGAAAGTGACACTGCCTGCTGATTACTTTCCTTTGACCTCGGACTCGGGACTCGGGACTCGGAATTGTCTGACGAGTCTGACTATTCCACAATGCAAGCATACCTCCCAGGCAAACTGCCCCAGACCGCTGAACAGTCCATGAATTTTTCGCTTCTCTTATTTAAAATCATTCGGTATAGTAATCGACATGAGTTCAGGAAACGTCCATTCTGTTAAGCGTGAGTACGCTGAAGAGGAGACGACGGAAACTAGACATCCGGTCGTCGCTGTCAGCGACGTTTGCTTCAAATACAGGGAAAGAGAAGTACTCCATGATGTTTCCTTTGAAATACCGGAAGGTGCGCTTGTTGCGATTATCGGACCCAATGGCGGCGGCAAAACAACTCTTCTCAAACTTCTGCTTGGGTTATTAAAGCCGCGAATCGGTGAAATTACTGTCCTGGGACAAACTCCAGAGAAGGCGCGCCGGCGTGTTGGGTTTGTACCCCAGCATATTGTATTCGACCAGGATTTTCCGATAACCGTTTTAGAGGCTGTAATGCTCGGACGTGCCGGAAGCAACAAATTCGGAAACTTCACACGTTCTGATAGAAGTGCTGCAAGGGATGCTCTGGCTGCAGTAGGTCTTCCCGGATTCGGGAAAAGACTATTTTCTGAACTTTCCGGCGGACAGCGTCAAAGAGTCCTCATTGCCCAGGCTCTTTGTACCGACCCCGATGTACTTCTTCTTGACGAGCCTACAGCCAACGTAGATACCGACACTGAAAAGTCACTGTACGAATTATTTAAAAAGCTCAATGAAACAAAAACCATCCTTATCGTGTCACATAACCTGCGTGTTGTAATAGCACATGCTACTCACGTAATGTGTGTAAACAGAAGCGTAGATATTCACGTGATTGGTGAGGATGAGCATACAAGGCTCATACCGGTTGAGGGGCATTCATCGTATTCTGTTGTAGATGACAGTCAGCCGGCTCATATCGTTTGCGATCTTTCAATTCCAATGTCAACTCCGCATAGAGACGAAAAGTCATAAAAATTATAACCCTAACAAAAAGGCTGAAATATGATTGTACATAAACGTGTGCGAAAACTTTCTGAAGACCCTTATCTTGCCCGCTTCATGCCAGCTATAGATGAACGTGCATTGCGAACGGAATCCCTGTACAAACGCCTGTGCGGCAAGAAAAAAAACCTTGACGAGTTCGCCTCTGCACATGAGTTTTACGGCCTGCACCGAACCGGCAAAGGATGGACTTTCAGAGAGCACGCACCGAACGCTGTATCCATTTGGCTCGTTGGTGACTTTTCAAATTGGCTGCGTAAACCGGAGTACAGGCTTGAACGCATTTCTGATGATGGCGACTGGGAAGTCCTGATGCCTGCAACAGCAATCGAACATGGGCAGCATTACCACCTGGAAATGGAATGGCACGGAGGAGGCGGAACACGTATACCATCTTACGTCAGACGAGTAGTACAGGATTCCGGCACAAAACTTTTTTCAGCCCAGGTTTGGAATCCTCCCGTACCATACAAATGGAAATCAGATTTTGTTGTTCCTGACAGAGATCCTATTATTTACGAATGCCACATAGGGATGGCACAGGAAGAACCGAAGGTAGGTACATACGTTGAATTTAAGAACAAGATTTTGCCGAGAATAGCCAAAGCCGGTTACAACACAATCCAGCTTATGGCAATTATGGAGCATCCTTACTACGGCTCTTTCGGATACCAGGTGTCCAATTTCTTCGCCGCCTCATCACGCTTCGGCACACCGGAGGAACTAAAGGAGCTGATAGATGCTGCGCATGGATTAGGCATGGCTGTAATCATGGATTTGATACATTCACACGCCGTTCTCAACGAAAACGAAGGCATCGCACGTTTCGACGGCACAAACTACTTATACTTCCACGATGGCCCCAGAGGGCATCATCCCGTGTGGAATTCGTCGTGCTTTGACTATGGTCGCTTCTCAACACTGCATTTTCTTTTATCCAACTGCAGATACTGGCTTGACGAATTTCGTTTCGACGGATTCCGCTTCGACGGCATAACAAGCATGCTGTACTCACACCACGGGCTGGGGGTTGACTTTACAGATTACGAGCAGTATTTCGACTATACGGTAGATGAAGATGCCTATACATATCTTGCCCTGGCAAACAAGCTGATTCATTCAATACGCCCTGATGCTATCACCATAGCTGAGGATGTCAGCGGAATGCCCGGCTTGGCTGCACCAGTTGAAGACGGGGGCGCAGGCTTTGATATGCGCATGGCAATGGGTATAACGGAAATGTGGGGCAAACTTGCCGGAAAAGTACCGGATCAGGACTGGTATATTCCGTGGATCTGGAACGAGCTGACAAGCAAGCGTAAAGATGAACTGACAACATGTTATGTAGAGAGCCATGATCAATCGCTTGTGGGCGGAAAAACGTTTTTCTTCGAAATGGCAGGTCCTGCCATTTATACCGACATGCGTAAAGAGGACGAAAACTTTGCTGTCGAACGGGCAGTTGCACTCCACAAAATTGCACGCCTTGCAACACTGGGCACCGCCGGCGGCGGGTACCTCAATTTTATGGGGAATGAGTTTGGCCACCCCGAATGGGTTGACTTTCCAAGAGAGGGCAACGACTACACTTTTCTCTATGCCAGACGCCAATGGAGTCTGCGCGACAACGAGATGCTGAAATACAGCTGGCTTGCTGATTTTGATGAAGCACTGATAAAGTTGCTTTCAAAACAGCAGGACTTCCTGCGCCTGCCTGTTAGATATATGAATATCGACAACGGCGCAAAAGTAATCGTGTTCAGCCGTGGTGCTTGCATCTTCGCCATAAACCTGCATTGGACACAGTCCTATAGTGAATGGGAGATAAAAGTCCCACCAGGCTCATATGAACTGCGCCTGAACACTGATTCTCCGAAATACGGAGGTCAGGGAAGAATAGCCGATAATCAGACATTTCACGCATTGACAGAAATTGCTGAAAAGGAAATGATAAACAAGATCCTCGTTTACCTGCCCGCTCGAACTGCCGTAATTCTCAAGCGTAAACGTCAAGTTCACTCCTGAGGCATACTGCATCAGCCTTCATGGCGTCAGTTAATCAATTGCCTATTTAAAGCAGGGAGGCGAGCTCTATTTATTGGATTTCGGTCCTAACATCCCTGAAATATTTCGCCCCATCAATTTCGGCTGCTGCTCTATATTAGCTACATCCGCCACTTCTTTGCAGACACGGTCTATAACTTCCTGACCGAGCTCCTTATGTGCATTTTCACGCCCACGAAATTGAAGTGATATCTTCACCTTATATCCGTCGGCTAGAAAAGATCGTATATTGCGTATTTTTATCTGGTAGTCATTTTCACCCACGTTGGCATGGAATTTTACTTCTTTTGTAACTACCTTTGCCTGATTTTTCCGCGCCTGCTTTTTCTTCTGACTCTCTTCGTATTTAAATTTGCCATAATCCATTATACGGCAAACCGGTGGAGTCGCATTCGGTGTAATTTCCACCAAATCCATGCCATGCTCTTCAGCCAGGCGTAATGCATTCCCCAGCGACATAATTCCTGCCTGGCTTCCATCGGGATTGATACATCTCACCTCCGATGCCCTGATTTGCTGGTTCAATCTCGTAAACGAACTTCTGCCGGTGTTTCTTCCGCCTCTGTTCGACGACGTGCTATCTTGTTGACTGATGATTACCTCCTTGGTTGTCTTCGTTATTATTTTTCTTTCAGAAATCTCTCAAAAAATCAGTCTTTGAGAGACTCCTCAAACATTTTCATAAAATTGCCAAATTCCATTGTTCCCATATCGCCTTCGCCCCTCTTGCGAACGGCAACCATACCCGACTCCGCCTCCCGCTTCCCAAGCACCAGCATATATGGAACTTTCTCAAACTGTGCCCTGCGGATTTTCGCCCCCAGCTTATCGGCATGAGAGTCGATGTCTGCCCGTACATCCGCTTCCTTAAGCTGTGCAAGCAATTTCTCGGCGTCAGGCAGCTGCGCATCTGTTATCGGTATTACCCTCACCTGCTCAGGGGCAAGCCAAACAGGAAATGCTCCGGCATAATGCTCTACAAGGATTCCGAAAAAGCGCTCGATCGAACCTAGCAGTGCCCTGTGAACC
>JAAZFF010000375.1 GCA_012511845.1 Lentisphaerota bacterium | reverse complement strand
TGAACTGGTATACTTCAGATGCAGCAAAACCGTGTGCGTTTGATGCCACGCAGCATGCATAGTATGTTGTACCGCGTTGAAGATCAGAAAAAGTTGTGAATAATTGACCTTCTGAGACTGTTCCTAATGAATTCGTAATAGTCCAGACACCTGCGGTTTCACCCAGAAGGAAATCAACTGCCGCTGCCGTGCCGTCAAAAAGAGTAGCCTGAAATCTTGCGGTTCTGTAGTCAGCAATTGCCTCTTCTGATTCAAAAGATATGGCGGGAGGACCGGGTGTTTTAAAAGAACTGCTTCTGGTTGACCACACATTTCCCCAGGCGTTTGTTGCGTTAAAACGATAGTAATACACGGTGTTGGACGCCAGGCCGGACAATTGAACGGAAAAGGTGTTTTGCGGTGCAACTTCCCCTATTTCGGCACTATTTCCCCAAACTGCTGCATCGGTTGCACCGTCTGAAACGCCCCAGTATGCAAATACTCCGATGGGAGTTTCACCGGAAACAATCTGACCATTAAGCATAACGGATTTCACTGTCAGTTCCGAGATTTGTGTATCAATCAGTGTCGGAAGATCATCGGCATGATTCTCTACAACCGCACCGCATTGTGCAAAATCAGCCGGCGAGTTCATCGTTGCATATTCTGCCCAAATCCACTCAGGTGAACGCGCGGAGGAAGAAACACGCACTTCGTCCATTCGTCCCTTGAACCATTTCCCATCGGCAGTAGCTGCCGCTCCGATACGGGCTATATCTGCAGAACCTGATACCAGACTGTCGGTAATCGGACCCCCCGCCAGTTCTCCATTTACATATATACGATGTGCCTGACCATCAAACACTGATGCAACATGCGTCCAGGTATTCAGTGCCGCTTCCCCCGAAGTGTACATCGGTGTGGATATGCCGGAGGCATTTCCGCGAAAATAGAAAAACTTCCGGCTGTTGCTCTGTGACGCATCCGCACCGATTATCAATGCACTGGCAGACCCGTTTTTTGCAATTGAAAAGGCACGATGTTCGTATTGCTTGTCTTGTATCTCTGTCGGAAGGAGCCAAAGAGATACGGTTGTCGGGGCGTTATTCGCAGGAATATAGCGCGAGGAAGGTCCTATGGACAAATACTGCCAGTAACCGCTGAGCGCAACACCGCCGCCGGCCTTTCCAATGCCTGCCGTGGCACTGCTGTTAACCGCATGATATTGGTTTGCTGAGGAATCGGCAACATCAAGCGTTGAGTTATTGTCTCCAAAGTGCCAGACAGCCCGAAAGCCCTCGCTCCAGACCGTACCGTCAGATGTATAAGCTGCAGGTGAGGCATTTGGATTTCCCCAATAGGCAGCAATCTCTGTAGCGGCAGAAAGCTCCGGAATTCTGACCCAGACGAACGAAGTACCGTTCGTATTCCATTGCTCAATTTCATATGGCAGCTCTGTCATGCCGTCCGACGTGGCAAAACGCAGATCCGCAGCGTCAGGCGATGCAAAAGTGTCGTAGGAAAATCCGGAACCCATGTTCTCCTCATCAAATGCAACGAGAACAGGAAAATTTGCAAGGCTTGAAGAAGGCGCATAAGTCGGGAAGGTAATAGGCATTTTGTACGCCCAGTCATCAAACAGCCCTGCTGATGCGGATGAAATAATGTGCGAAACGACAACAAGTGCCGTAAACATTCTAAACCCGGGTAACCATCTGCTGCAGCTTTGCATCATGAATCTCCTTTTGTGGTTGAGTATATACCGTCATAAACTGACAGTAAAAAAATAGCGATTGATTTTAAACACTAATTCACATGACTGGCAAAAGCTTAGTACACGTTTACTATAAATGTCAATAACAAAAATATCAAAATTTTTTAAATCGTTTTCAAAGGTGGATTTTTGGAACAGTCGTACTATCACGTATGATTAATTTCTCATCGAGCCGTGGAGGATTTCCGCCGATATCAGTGCCTTCTACACGGGCTATCAGACGTTGTGCAGCAAGACGTCCCGCCTCCACTACAGGCAGTGCCACACGCGTCAGAGGCGGTTGCACAAGATCAATCTCATACTCGTCGTTAAAGCAGACCAGGCTTAGATCATCAGGGACAGAAAGTCCCGTTGCAATTGCAGATTTCAGCACCGACATGCCTATGAAGTGGTTGTATGCCAGTACGGCAGTAGCGCCGCAACGTCGTGCTTCATGTAAAAACTCGTCTGCATTTATAGCATCCGGTGTCGGCAGATCGTCAAGAGGAGAAAGACCTGCATCCCGGAGCACAGAACGGTACGTGCCCAGTCGTTCATCGACGCTGGGATGGTCCTGCCAGGAACCGCTCGTGGAAGCAAAAGCAATTTTGCGGTGGCCCAGCTCCAGAAGATGCGTCATAGCCAATCTCGTGCCCTGAACATCATTCATCATTACAGCCAGACCGCGAGGACCATGCCACGCATTGATGCTGACATAAGGGATGGGTCCTGAATCAATCGGATCAATGTCTGAGCGTCTATGTGCAGCAATGACAAAAATGCCATCGACCTTCCACGCCGGCGGTTCAAGTGCTCCCCCCTGCCAGGGAACAAAGTGTGCGCTCAGTTGAATTCCACGAGGTTCAAGTTATTCAAGAATTCCGCTTATCATCCTGTGGGGAAAATTATAGGGGGGCTCCAGTCCGACAAGTCCGAATATCCTCATGGTAGCTCCCCGCAGTGATCTGGTAATAAGATCAGGCTGATAGTTAAGATCCTGAGCCACCTGCAAAATACGTTCCCGTACTGCGGGGCGTACTGAAAACCCTTTATTCTTATTATTAAGCACACGGCTTACAGTAGCTGCAGATACACCTGCTTCAGCTGCTATATCCTTCAGGCTGCTCCCACTTCGTTCTTTTCTTTTTTTCATTTCATTCGTTGAAATACTTGATTATTGATTTGACTTCAAGTGTAGTATACGTTTACTATTCCCGTCAATTGCTGATTTTACAACATTGAACCGCGAGACAATGAAATGAAAAAAAACTGCCTGATCTTCACAGCACTCATATCTGCCACTCTCACAGCGACCGGCATTGCAGAAAAAACTCCTGACCATCGCCGATACGGCGCATGGACTTCCGGGGAAATCGGAGGTGGAGGGTATTTGCAACGGGCATCATTCTGTTTATCTGATAGCGATGTTATATATCTCGCATCAGATGTAGG
>JAAZFF010000042.1 GCA_012511845.1 Lentisphaerota bacterium | reverse complement strand
CACTAACAAAACGTAACAATGGCTATAGCATGGAAGCAATATGCAATACTGTTAACCCAATACTAAGGGGATGGTACAACTATTTCAAACATGCCAAAGCCAATGAACCGTTCCTACCCCTATCCTTCGGGCTCCGCCGTCTCTTGCTCAGCTTCTTTTCCACGAAGATTCGCGAGCGTCACGCTCGAGAGCTTCCATTGCTTCAGCCTCCGGGAAGCCGCAATCTCTTGTCAGTACATGCAAGACTGCTTTCGCTATACGCTTTGGCGATATGGCATGCATCCTTCCTGTTTCTTTATATATCAGGCTGGTAACTTTTTCAACCCGGGAGTAGGGAGATTCTCCGTCTGCCCACAACATGGGTGCGCTTATGCGAAAGCGTCCGCGGTTGTAAAGCATATCCCAGCAGCGGCTGAACCGCTCCATTTCTCTCATTGCTTCGAATGAAAAGGTGTTGTTTTCCAGAATTTGATAAGGCGATACTGGGCTCCACTTTACAGAAAACTCTTCATCGTGTTTTCCAATGGCTGTACCAGGCAATTTTTTCAGTATACCGACCTGTATTTCTGAAGGTGCGATCCTCACGAGTCTGTCAAAGCCCGTTACGAACGACTCCGGTGTTTCACCTGGCAGTCCGGCTATAAGATCGGCATGAACATCAGCTTTTGCATCGTTCACAAGAAAACGGAGGCTTTTTTCTGCTCCATCGGGATCGAGGGGACGCCGTATCCGCTTTGCCACTGTCTTGTCCCATGTTTGTATGCCGACTTCAAGATGCAGCATTTCCGGATCAAACTTTATAAGCTTCGTGCGCCAGGACTCATTCAAATCATGCGGTGTAAACTCAAAATGGAGTCGAAGTCCCGGCACTTTGTGCTTTATAAAAAAATCAAGCACAGCCAGAGAGTGTTCTCCGCCGAAATTGAACGAGCGATCAAGAAATTTGAACTGTAGCACTCCCCGTTTCAGAAGTTTTTCAAATTCGGGAAGAATTTTGTCGAGAGGGAAGCAACGAATGCCGCTACTGCCTGACGATGTGCAGTATTCGCAGAAGAATGGACATCCCCGCGTTGCCTCTGCATAAACCATTCGTGTGCTGATATCGCTGTCAGTATAGAGCTTGTACGGCAGCTCTACGTTTGTCAAATCAGGCAGCGTTGCTTCAACAAATTGCGGAAATTCGGAATCTTTCAGCATTTTTTCAAAAAGTTCAGGTGCCGCAATTTCACCTTCGCCGCATAAAGCTGAATCCAGCAACGGGAGCAGGCCGGCAGGGTCTTCTCCTTTGATGATTTGGGGGCCGCCTGCAACAAGTTTTATGTCATTTCTAGCAGTCTTCAGTATTTTTATTGTTGGTACAACCGTTTCCACATTCCAGATATAGACTGAAAAGGCAACAATTCTCGGGTTTATTTCGAGGATTTTCTCGACGATCTGAAGAGGCGACATGCTGGAGTCTACTTCCAGCATTTGTGTTTTTGCGTGCAGTTTGTCGAGATTTGCCGCAATGCATCTGATACTCAGCGAGGTGTGGGCATATCCGGCATTAACTGCAACAAGAAGAATATCACAACTCATTGGCAATCTTTAAAACAGGCATATCTTTTAAATGGTCTTTTACTAATTACTGCTGCGAAGAGTTACTGTGTCAGTGCGGTGAGAACTTCTCCGATATAAATTATGTGATAGTCGTCTGCCGGGTACAGCTTTTTCAGAGACTCATCCAGAAATGATTCCTCAGGCATCGGCAGGCGGAAGAGCTTGCGGCACTCAAGTACAAGATCCGCTTCCTTAAAAATTGGAGCATCAACTTCTGTTGCCGCTATGGGGCAGAGTCCAGACCCTGCCTTTTTGTCGATATTGCGTCCGCTTTTTGATCCGAAAAGTTGTAGTGCCGGGCGATGTTTTTCAGGGAAAGCGCACAGTGTGAAGGAGTTATATTTATCCATGAATTCACAAGTATACCTTTGAGGGCGCACAACTACCTGTGCAACAGGCTTGTTCCACATAGTGCCGATGAAACCCCACGATACTGTCATACAATTCCAGTCGTTTTCTTTAAAGTTGCCGGCACTCAGCAGAAACCAGTCTTTGTCGAACACATTAAAGGGGCTTAATGAAAGAGAGTTGATATCAATTTTTTTAAGCATATTCATTTCCTTTCTTTGAGGTTGAGAATGCGACATGCATTACCTCCCAGGACGGCTTCTTCCTCTTCTTCGGATAATTCAAGGGATCGTATAGCTTTAATTGCTTCCTCTTGGCTGTCCCAGGGCGAATCGCTGCCCATTAAAATTTTATCGGCTCCGTGATCTACTATAATACGTCGCATTTGTTCGTGCGGCATAAAGTTGTAACTGAAGGATGAATCGAAGAGCAGATGTGAGCCTACCAGGAACTTTTCAACTTCATCCCACCGCTTCCAGCCCCCCATATGGGCAAGAATAGTGTGATCACGGGGCAGGGCATCAATCACATTATGGAAATGTTCCGGGGAGCTGTGTACCGGTGGGGGAATTCCAATATCGGCACCGGCATGGAATGCAAGATAAAGTCCGAGTTCCGAGATTTTTTCATACAGCGGCAACATTACATCATCATCAACGTATACGCCCTGATATTCCGGGTGCAATTTTATTCCTTTTATTCCTTCTGCAGCAAGGCGTTCCAGTTCTTCTTCCCAGTTTTCGCCCAAGACATGTACGCTTCCGAATGCAATTATACCCGGTTCATCACGCTCTATCGCCCAGGTGTTGACTGTATGATTTTGTGACGGTTTGGTGGCTATCTGAAGCATAACAGAGTAGTCTACGCCTGATTCACTCATGGATTTGAGCAGGTCGGAAATGGTGCCGTTCAGGAACGCTTGGCTGTTGGCGCATTCGGCAAGTTGCGGAATTACCCTCTCGGCAAGCTGATCAGGAAAACAATGTGTATGAAAATCTACTATCACTGCATTTCGCCCCATTTTTGAATATAGTTGGAAAAAGCTTCTATTATCAGACCTATGCGAGGACCGGGGCGTGCCGCCCAGGAATCAGTTATGATGTGTACATTGGCGTTTGCTACGGCATTAACCGTAGTCAGGCGGCTCCATTGGTATAATGCATCTCCAACAACGGTAGTATCAACAGAAGGTCCCGTGATTACATCTATGATTATATCAGGATTCATCTGTATAATGCCCTCGATAGAAACCATCGGGTAGGGCAGTGTGCCGTCGTATGCGTTAACTCCTCCTCCGATTTTTATGAGGTCTTCATAAAAATTACCTTTACCCGATACGTATATGCGTCGCAGGTCACCGGGATCTCTTCCGGCACACACGAGCACTCGCGGTTTTGTTTCAGGTGCGGCAGATATTGCGGCTTCAATTATTTTATCAAGCTGCTCAAGCCATATTGTGGCGTTTTCCTGTCTGTCAAATTTTTCTCCCAACTCCCAAATTCCCCGCATGATTTCCTCCAGAGAGTTGGAGGGAACACCAAGATGGTTGATGCGGAGATTTGCCAAAGCAGTGTGAAGCTTTGACTGCGCCTGTGAATCTGATAAAATTACCCAGTCGGGCTTCAGCCTTGCTATTGCTTCTACGTTGACTCCACTGAGAGAGCCGACTGCTGTAAGGCTGGTAGCCTCCGGAGGGAAATCACAATAATCAGATCTGGCTACAACGTGATCGCCGAGTCCGAGCATGAAAAGCGTTTCGGTAATGGATGGTACAAGTGAAACAATCCGTGGAGAAATGTCCGGCACAGTTGATTCAGCAGCCGGGGAAGATTTCTGATGCTTCTCGATCATGCGAACGAGAAAAAGCGAAATAACAACAAAAACGGCTAATACGACTATTTGAGTATATTTTTTTTTCATTTGGAGGAAATCCATCGACGCGATTCCAGGACACGCACAGCCCAGAAAAGCAGAAAAACGGTTGTTGACACGGCAAAAAAGATGACGCGGGAGTCGGCATTGCCGCGGGCAAAATCAGCAATATCAATGCGTAAAGCTGATAACACACTTTCGAAACCAATTATATTGCCGGTAAACAGCGCAGAGAAGGTGAGAGTAATAATAATCGTTAATATCGCAGGCGGAGCCTGGTGGCGGGACATGAGCGATAAAAGCGTTCCAACTGCCGTCCACATAGCAGCAAAAATAACCACTACAACAATACCCGCTGCAAGCGAAAGTCCGCTATAGCGCGGTTGCGGCGCAGCCATGGCAAGATAGGCAGGAAATACGATGTACGCTGCGGCTATTGCAATACACGTCATTATAAAAGCTGCAATATATTTGCCCAGAACGATCTGGGAGTCATTAACCGGTGAAGTCATCAATGTTTCAATTGTGCCGGAGGTTCTTTCGCCGGCGAACAGATTCATGGTGAACATCGATACAGGTATGCAGACAGCGAGATGAAGAGCTGTGCAAAGGATTGCCGGCAGCTGCTCAGATGTTCCGACGGAATCACGCAGAATAGTGGAAAATATTGCACCTGTTGCCGCAACAAAACCAGCAAAGGCACACCACGAAAGAGTGGAGCGTAAAAGCGATAGGCATTCCTTGCGACATATCAGCAGAATTTCTCTCATTTTTCAGATTTCTCCATGCTCGATTCAAACTCCTTTTTCCATTTTCCGAACATGGTGGCAAGAGTTTTGTTTTTAAGAGATGCCACTTCATGTGTGTCGGCAATTATTTGCCCGCGTTCCATGAAAATGATTCGTGTTGCAATAGACAGAACAATTTCGCTTGAATGTGTTGTGAATATGAGAGTGCGTTGCGTTCCTTCTTCAGCATCAGCTAAAATAGATGTGATTTTCTCAGTCTGATAAGGATCGCAATCGGCAATGGGGTCGTCGAGAAGCAGAATCCGGGGCTCGTGCAGCATCGCATCTGCAAGACCTACACGATGGCGCAGACCTGCTGACAGCGAACCGATTCTGGATAATCGCCATGAGGCAAGGTCACAGGCTGCAATAACATCGTGCATACGTTTTCTTATCAGTTGCCCTTCCATATTGCGCAACCTGCCACGAAACTTCAGATACTCTGCCACGCGCATATCATTGTATAAAGGAACTCCTTCAGGCAGATATCCTGTTATCGCCCGTATGGAAAGCGAATCTGAGAAAAGGTCAAAACCGGCAATTTTTCCGAAACCGGATGAGGCGGGCAAATATGTTGCCAGGACGCGCAGCAGAGTGGTTTTGCCTGCGCCGTTGGCGCCCAACAGGGCTACCCGTTCACCTTGTCCAGCCGTGAACGTGATCTCGTTCAATACTGGGCGTTTGGAAAATATTTTTGAAAGTTGCCGGATTTCTATCATTATATGTCTCTGCTTTCCGGCATATTGTAGCGTTTAAGTACGTTTTTCGCAACCTGACTCAGGCAAGAACAGAACGCGCCGCTGCAACTACGTTTTCAGGAGTGAAACCGAAATGTTTTTCCAGATCCTTGTATGGGGCTGAATCGCCGAAGGTGTCGAGGGAGACTACGGCTCCGCCGGTGCCGACATATTTAGACCATCCGAAAGACGAGCCGGCTTCTATCGCCAGGCGTGCTGTGCATTTCGGATCGAGCACGCTGTCGCGGTAATCCTTAGACTGTTTTTCGAACAGCTCCCAGGAGGGCATGTTTACCAGGCGAACATTTATATCATCGAGTTGTTTGACGGCGCCCATGGCGAGAGCCACTTCCGAACCGGACGCTATTATTGTCAGCTCCGGTATTCCGTCACCGTTTTGAAACAGTGTATACGCCCCCTTTTCCAGCATTGATGCCGGTGGATACTTTGTCCGATCTATGATGGGCAGGTTCTGGCGAGTCAGCATGATCGCTGTCGGCCCTTCGCTGTTGCGTAATGCTGCCAGCCATGCGGCTCCTGTTTCCGTGGAATCGGCAGGACGAATCAGTGTTATATTCGGCATAGCACGAAGTGATGCGAGTTGCTCCACAGGCTCGTGCGTAGGACCGTCTTCCCCGACATAAAAGGAGTCGTGTGTAAAAATATAAATTGCCGGTATTCCAGAAATTGCAGCTACTCGCATGCAGGGGCGCATGTAGTCTGAAAAAACGAAGAAAGTGGAGGAAAAGACGCGCAATCCACCGTATGCTATCATGCCGTTTTGAATTCCTGCCATGGCAAGTTCTCTAACTCCGAACTGGAAATTACGCCCTGAAAAATCATCCGGACCAATGGCGGGGGAGTCCTCTATCCATGTTTTTGTGCTCGGGGAAAGGTCTGCTGATCCGCCCACGAGGTTTGGAATTTTTTGTGCAAGAGTCTTGATTACAGTTCCAGAAGCGGCTCGTGTGGCTATGGCTGTATCAAAAACCGGAAGTGTTGCTTCTATGTCTTCGGGTAGGGTGCTGCTGAAAAATGTGTTCCACTTTGCCGCTGTTTCGGAATTTGAAAGGATTTCCTGCTCATGCCTGTGTTTCCATACAGTTTCTAGATTGGATGTTGCCTCGTTACGCTTTTTGAAAATTTCATGAACTTCAGCAGGTACGTAAAAATCCTTGTCTGCAGGCAATCCGAGATTCTGCTTTGTCAGCTTCACTTCGTCTACACCGAGAGGTTCTCCGTGTGACTTAGCCGTGCCTGCACGGTTGGGGCTGCCCTTACCTATGATTGTTTTACAGATTATCAATGTCGGAGCCTTGTCTGCATTGCCTTTAGCCTCAAGTATGGCTTTATCAACTGCATCATAGTCGTGGCCATCGATTTCTATTGTTTCCCATCCATATGCTTTGAAGCGCGCCTCGACATCTTCTGTAAAAGTAACGTCGGTATCGCCTTCAATCGATATCCTGTTCGAATCATAAAACATGATTAACCGTCCGAGCTTCAGGTGCCCGGCGAAAGAGCATGCTTCATGGCTGATGCCCTCCATCATGTCGCCATCTCCGCAAAACACATACGTGAAATTATTGAAAAAGTCAGTTTTCGATGTATTGAAGCGTCCTGCAAGCATCTTTTGCGCAATTGCCAGACCGACGGCGTTCGCAATGCCCTGCCCGAGCGGACCGGTGGTGGTTTCTATTCCAAGTTCGTCGTCTTTCTCGGGGTGACCGGGAGTTTTTGAACCCAGTTGGCGGAATTGCTTCAGATCATCAATGGAAATTGGAAATCCGGAAAGATGTTGAAGGGAGTAAAGGAGCATTGAGCCGTGACCGCCAGAAAGCACAAACCTGTCCCTGTTCAGCCACTGTGAATTTGCTGATGTTGTATTAAGGTGCTTCAGCCACAGCACGGAAGCGACATCCGCAATACCCAGGGGCAGACCGGGATGTCCGGAATTGGCATTCTGAATACCATCTATTGAAAGCCCTCTTATTATATTGGCAGCAAGTTTATATTCATCAATTGTGAAAGTGCGCATAAATATAACCTTTCTTTAAAAATACGTAAAACAAGGTTGAAATCGCTCCAGTGAAAGCAGTGTTGCATACTAACATGTGAAACCCTTTAAGTCAAATTTACAACAGTAAAAACACGCCGGCATACAGTCGGCGTGTTTTCTTAAAAGTTGAATTTCCGTGCCGATATCAGACGTGTATAGTTCGGCGTTTATACTACGCCTTGGGCGATCATTGCGTCGGCGACTTTTATGAAGCCGGCAATGTTCGAACCTGCAACATAGTTTCCATCAAGTCCGAAGTTCTTTGCTGCCTGCCAGGCGTTGTCGTGGATCGATAGCATTATGCGTTTGAGGTTGGCGTCTACCTCTTCCGCCGGCCATGACAGGCGGATGGAGTTTTGCGTCATTTCAAGTCCGGATGTTGCGACACCGCCAGCGTTTACTGCTTTGCCGGGACCGAACAGGACTTTTGCATCAAGAAACGCATTGATCGCTTCGGGGCGGCATCCCATGTTGGATACTTCAGCCACGATTTTGACGCCGTTTGCAATAAGTGCTTTTGCATCATCTTCGTTCAGTTCGTTCTGAAGGGCACACGGCATTGCAATATCGACCTTGACCTCCCAGGGTTTTTTGTCGGCGAAGAATTTAGCGCTCGTGAACTTCTCTGCGAATGGGGCAACGACATCATTATTCGAGGCGCGGAGATCCAGCATATAGGCGATCTTCTCATCATTCATGCCCTCGGGGTCATAAATATACCCGTCGGGTCCGGAGAGTGTAACAACTTTTGCTCCAAGTTCGGTGGCTTTCATGGCTGTACCCCATGCCACGTTACCGAATCCTGAGATCGCAATGGTTTTACCTTCAATGGAGTCACCGATTTTTTCAAGCATGCGGGAAAGGAAGTATACGGCTCCGAAGCCTGTTGCCTCGGGGCGGATCAAAGAGCCGCCCCAGCCCTGACCCTTGCCGGTGAAAACACCTGTAAATTCGTTGCGCAGGCGTTTGTACTGACCGAACATGTATCCTACTTCGCGTGCGCCCACTCCGATATCTCCGGCGGGAACGTCTGTATCAGGTCCGATATGGCGGAAGAGTTCGTTCATGAAGCTTTGACAGAAGCGCATCATTTCGCCTTCGCTTTTGCCTCTTGGGTCAAAGTCGGCACCGCCTTTGCCGCCGCCCATGGGAAGCGTGGTAAGGCTGTTTTTAAAAGTCTGCTCAAATCCGAGGAATTTTAATGAACCTTCGTTTACGGACGGATGGAATCGTATACCGCCTTTATATGGACCTATTGCACTGTTGAACTGTATGCGATATCCGCGGTTTACGCGTATGACGTTGTTGTCGTCCACCCATGGAACACGGAAGGATATGATTCGTTCGGGCTCGACTATTCGTTCGAGAATGCTGTATTTCTGGTACTGCGGTTTGGCATCGATTACCGGCTCCAGTGTTTCCAGAACTTCGGTTACCGCTTGGATAAATTCCGGCTGATGGGGATCGCGCGAGGCGACTGCTGCGATTACGTCTTGAGCATAGCTCATTGTTTGCTCCTTAAATTAGTGTTTAATTACTAAAAACAGGGGCGAAGTATAACAACAAGCAAATCGTGCAACAAGATTTTTTATTTTACTGTATAATAATCACAGCAGCCCGGTTGAGAACGATTACGCTTCCCGGAATCAGGGACAGTCCCAAAGATGCCCTTCATGCAATGGAATAAACTCAGTGTCAGGTGCAGGCAAAAAGACCTGGATGATTTTCGTAATAAAGATGTAGTCGGTTGCAAAGTAGCTTGATCGGCATACAGGACTTGGCAGTTATTTATAGCGGACGCCTTATCAACATACCGTACTACGCAAGCAGCTTGATTCCTGAATACCTCAAGGTGATGTCTAACAGTTAGCTAATTTTTTCACCCATCACCAAAGTGTATGCCATGAAAAGTGCAGCTAAGCTGCGCTTCCTGTGCATGAGCCGCTAATATAAAAAGGACAAATCACCGTTTTTATGCAATAAAATACAGTTTACAATATTTACAGTTATATGGTAATATTGCGGCATGAAAAGAACCATCAAAACAACTATTGAGTTGCCGGATGAACTTTATCGGCAGGTAAAGGCCAAAAGCGCCATGGAGGGGCTGCATGTACGTGAGGTTACAATAGCCCTCTATCAGCAGTGGTTGGCGCAGCCGCAAAACAGTAGCGATACGCAAAACAGTTCGCAGTGGCTTGACGAAATGATGTCGCTGGTCATCACTGAGCCCAAAAACGGTCCAACCGCCCGGGCTATAGTTGAGGAAGATCGCAGTCGTCTTGATATAAAGAGTATCAAATGATTACAGTCGATGCCTGTGTCTGGGTTTCCGTGCTGGACAGTTCCGATGCGTTGCATGAAGCTTCCGTTGAATTTTGGAAAGGCATAGCTTCAAAACATACAGTTGTGTACGCTCCGAGTTTTGTACTGGTTGAAGTTGGCTGTGCCGTTGCACGTCGTACACAGAGTGATGTCAATGGTCGTAACGTTGTGGCATTTATGCGCAAGATACCGATATTAAAGCTGGTTGAATGTGATTCAACTTTGATAAATAGAGCGATAATGCTGGGGGCACAGAACCTGTTATGTGCGGCAGATGCTCTCTATCTGGCAGTTGCGAAACAGACAAAGACACATCTGATAACCTGGGACAAAGAGTTAATCTTGCATGCTGATGCCGTATCGCCTGCAACATGGCGGAGCTGAAACATGCGCTTCCCTTTGCTTTTGCGGTACTATACAAAATCTGTCATCCGATTTTGAATGCGTTAATTAAACAAAAATGATAAGTTAGCGCAATGAATTTCGAAGAATTAGTTGATTTGGTTTCAAATGAGCCTGTTTTCAGTTTCGGATTGCTGTTGGCTGGCAGGGAGAAGTAATGACCTCTCAGAATTGGCGCACTCAAGTGCTGGAGCACCTGGCGACGCACAACTGGCAGCAGGCGCATGAAGATGTACTTCCCTTCCTTGAAAAACAGCGAGATCTGGAGCTGGTCTCTTACGACTCCTTAAAAAAACTCCTGCGCCGGTGAACCTCGCCCCACCTTGCTCAACAGGCGGGACAGGCAAGAATGCCTGTTTTACAGTCTACGATGCCTAAGAACTAACCTCTGCCCACTGACCACTGCCCGGCTTGCCGGGCTATTGCACCTCACTTTTCATAGAACGGGATTGTTGTATTGTCATACCGAACAAGTGTGTGATGTAATCAAACATTCTGAGGTATAATGCTACACTGGCTCCGGACGAGCGGGAACAGCTCTACTGATGAGGAAAAATCTCACACAAAGAAGCAAAGATACGAAGGGAGAAGGGCGCAACAGGCTGTGTGGCTGTACTGCCATTGATGTTTAACTACAAATGAATACGATTCGGCTGCGTCTGCTAACTACGCCGGGACAAAGATAGACTCGAATAGATTGAATAGTTTGCTGACTTGTTTTAGTCTTTGCTGTCAGTTGCAGTGCTTGCGATGCCAGCAGCTTTATTGTCAAATTTCGGACCACGCTCACCATCAAAGGCAGCGCGCAAACGCTTATCAGAAGAACTCTTCTTACGGCGAGTTACTGATGGACCAATTTTAGCGGTAGCTTCTTTTCTTGCCTTGCGGCTAAGCAACCACTCCTCCCACGTCCAATGGATTTTAATTGTTTTTTTTGAGTTCATCCTCCGTCTCCTTTTTAAGGAGTGCAAGCTCATCCTTAATATTGAATTCAGGCAGGCTTGCCAAACGGTCAATTTCTTCCCAATCAACCGGTGTACACCCGCTGATACAAGCCACCAGCATTTTCTGAGCAACATCACGGGCATCTTGACTGACCTGAGGATAAAACGCTGATAAAGCACGTTCAACCAGGACTAATTCAGGGGGCATGACTGTTACAGGACCGTATGGGGTATCAATAGTTCGGCAGGGTGCCAGTGACTCATTTTCAAGCAGCCCAAGCAGATCAATATAGAGTCCAGCCACTTTCCAGCTGCGAGGTCCGCCTGTTGCTCCAAGCAAAGACATGATGTCCTGAGCCTGACGCAGGGGTATTGGGGCAAGGTTGCGGCGGCAAAAATCTATATCTCCTGACATATACGCCCCTTCAGTATATATCTCTACAGCAGAGCCACCGACTACAACCAATTCATGACCGGCATCTGCAAAAACTTTTGATACCGCTCCAGCTAGTTTGACGCCACGCTCCAGCAGGTCGGAAGTCGCTTCAATATCTTGCAATATTTCATCAAGTTGAATCATGCCTGCATTTTACACTTTTTCAGCATCATATACAATATCACAGTGTGTAATCCAGCGTGACCCAGCAATTCTAAATATTCAAAGAGGTACTGCCACAAACCGCCTGCGGCTCACCACAGGTTTGCCTTCCAGTACCGAAATTAAGGGTTTATCAATAAAATGGAGGGTGCGGCTGTGCCAAGCCGTGTACCAGGGAGTGTTTAATATATGGCCATTGCTGTCATAACTAGAATTGCTGCTGGCAATGCAATAGCCATTGACTTTATTGGAAAATGGTCTTATTATAATACATTATTTCAACAAAAATGGGCTTACTTTGTGATAAAATACTTTTTCAAACGCAAAGCACTGAATGATCTGCTGGCTTGGCACAACTCTTCTACACGCAAGCCCCTGGTTATACGGGGTGCTAGGCAAGTTGGCAAAACATCGCTGGTGCGTAGTTTTGCGACGAAGATTAAATGTCGCTTTATGGAGCTCAATCTTGAGCGTCCATCTCACGCCTCTATTTTCAAAAGCGGCATGAGCGTAAACGAGGTTGTTGATCGTGCTCTTCTGGAGTGTCGCACTCCCACAGGCGATGATCCTTTACTGCTGTTTATTGATGAAATTCAAGAGGTGCCGGAAGCTGTCGCAATGTTGCGTTTCTTTTATGAGGAACGACCTGACATCCACTTGATTGCCGCTGGCTCGCTATTGGAGGTTGCTTTGTCAGCTGCTGCTATCTCTTTTCCTGTAGGGCGGGTAGAGTTTCTATATATGCGTCCTATGAACTTTGCCGAATTTCTTCATGCAGCCGGTGATAGCTCGTTGCGTGATGCACTCCATACTATTCCTGCGCCGCTTTATGCGCATGACTTGCTGCTCAAGCGCTTTAATCAGTACGCCTTGATTGGGGGAATGCCGGAAGCGGTTACACGCTACGTTTCAACTGGTGGTAATCTTGACGCTGTTAATCAGGTTTATGCTGATCTGTTTACCGCTTTCCGTGATGACATACCCAAATACGGACGCAATGAAACCATGCGCCGTGTTCTGCTGCATACTCTTGAGAGTGCACCCTACAAAGCTGGCTCACGGATTACCTTTCAGGGCTTTGGAGGTTCTAACTATCGTTCGCGCGAAGCAGGTGAGGCACTACGCACACTGGAGCGTGCCATGCTACTGGAACTTGTTTACCCGACTACTGCTTTGGATGTACCACTTATGCCGAACCAGCGCAAAGCTCCAAGGCTTCACTTTCTGGATGTGGGACTGGCAAACCATCAGGCAGGTTTACAGAGTAACCTGGTAGGCATACAGGATTTATCAGATGTTTACCGTGGTCGCTTGATTGAACAAGTTATTGGACAGGAGCTGAAAGCCTCAGTTACACGTAATAATTTCCAACTCTGCTTTTGGGTTCGTGATAAAGCACTAGCGCAGGCTGAACTTGACTTTGTGCTTACAACAGAGCTCGGTGTAGTGCCAGTCGAAGCAAAGTCAGGAGCTGCTGGCAAACTGCGTTCTTTGCATCAGTTTGTACGTCTCAGTAATGTCCCTATAGCGGTACGACTCTATGCCGGGGTTCCTGCCAGCCACGATGTTACCTTTGAAGGAGTCAGCTATCGCCTGATCAACATACCCTATTACGCAAGCAGTTTGATTCCTGAATACCTCAAGGTGCTGGCTGGCCGCTAATTACTTAAACCCAATAACGCAGTTAAGTGGGACATATTGCTTCTGTCCGGTACTTGTTCGACTGTTTTTATTGCCGAAGACTTTATCTGACCTGTAAAAAGGTTCCGTGACTGATAATAATGATGCGACCATCCAGCTTTTCAGAAGAATCTAAAATTCCAGAAGAAAAATCATTTGCTCCATAAATACCGGGTGCGAAAGACTGATCGTCTATGGTTAAACTATCGCAGCGTACAGTATGGCCGGCTAAATCAAGGTCGGATGTTGCGTCAATTGTTATATTGCCGATGCGTAGATCGCGACTGACGTATATGTGGGCACATATAGAACCTTCAAGATCGGTATCTGCAGCATGTCCCCAGTTATCGGGATCATCCTCAGCGGGAATCGGGGTGGTTATCTCATTATTTGTGTTTTGATAATTTTTGACATATACAACCCTGGATTCGGCAGATTGCATATAAATTGTGCCGGCACCTGTGCGGGTATTCCAGCCTTCGCGGATTCCGCTTGCATCAATGCGCTCAATCGGAATTTCATTAATACCGGTACAATTTAAAGAAATCCGACCACCGGCTCCAGCGGCAGAACATCCATCTGACTTCGTTCCCCGAGTGCCTTTTGCAGAGAAGCTCCCTGTACCGAGGATGTTCGCAGCTTTAATAAATATTGAACCGCCGGCACCTGCCGCCTCATGATTGATGCCGCCATCGGTAGATATAGTACCATTGTTTATAAAATCGCCTGACACATTAATTTTTATGGCTCCTCCGCCATTGCTCACACGAGACCCGCCTGTGCCCGCACAAGACCCCCATCCAGTACTAACGGGAGTACGGATAGAGCCAAAAGCAGAGAATGCTGCGGCACTTGAGTTTCCTCCATGAGGTGCACTATTTTTCCAATTCCCGAAATCAGTGTAACGCCCTTTTCCGGAAGCTGAAATGGTCGCCTGAGAACCGACGAAAAAATTCCCGCCTACAGTTACCATCAAACGAAATCGTTGTTCTTTAGAAGTGCCGTGTGAAACCGGAGCGAGAATACCGCCTGCAATGTCTGCGTCACCCGTAATTATAAAATTAGTAAAGCCAACATCGTATTCAGGATAAGTGGTTCGTATAGAAACAGTCCCAGAATATTCCTCATCCTGAGTCCAGGTAGCCACAGAATCAGGCAACCCATTAACACCGGCATCCCAAACCATATCAGCAGAAGAAAAGATGGAAAGCAGAATATCTGAGTCAGAGGTTGGGACACCTTGTGTCCAGTTGGTAGCTTCAGAGGCATTGCCGCTACCGATCCAGACATTTTTGTCTGTCGGCGGGTCGGAGTTTTCAATGACTATTGCAACTGTTGAATCAGAGCCGATAAAGTAGTTACCTTCCTCCAGTACGATATCCAGTTTTGTGTCCGTTGAAGTTGTTGCGTCAAAAATAGGAATTACAAAAATATCGGCAAAAGCAGCATCTGAAGGTATCACCACATTACCGGAAAGCGGTTCGTAATGCGCGCCTTCAATAGCAGTACCTTCGATTGCAGAAAAATTTACAACCAATGGCAGGCGTGTTGATTCGGGAATATCTTCCCGATGTACCCGGACTATTCCCTGAACATAGTTCTCTTCGCATGCATTTTGTATAAATTCCAATCTCACTTCACCGGAAAAATAAATTTCTTCGCCAGCTTGTTCAATCAATGCAGTTTCTCCGAACTCATTCTGACTGTAGCCTGCTACAGCAAAAGCGGTATTGGTAGGTATATCTAAAATCACTTTTGCAGCATAAGGTGCCGAGATACCGGAAGCAATTAAATTGGTGCTTTCGTAATTTCCAGGTGTACCAAAAACCGCATAAAGATCGCCTTGTCCATTAACCAGCTCCACAGAGAAGAGATAACCGGTAGAAGTAAGAGTGACTTCTGGAGCATCAATAAAACACGGTTCAGTTTCTGTGAGGTAAATAGCT
>JAAZFF010000374.1 GCA_012511845.1 Lentisphaerota bacterium | reverse complement strand
TTCCAATTCCTCAGCAGGTACGAAGTCTGTAAATACAACATTGTCTTTCACTCCGAACTGATCTGCGGCGATCTGTGCCTCCGGATATCTGGGGTCAAGTGAACCGCAAACGACCAGTTTAACAGGGAAGGGGAGTTTGTTTTTAGCAATGGATACAGCCTCTATCAGACCTGCAACATTTTTATACGGATCCATCCTGCCGACATAAAGCAGTGTTCTAGGTGTTGTATCATCAGTTTTTATTGGGACATGTTTTTTACTGTCGGATTTAATTTCGGCACCGTCCAGGATAACGCTTATTTTTTCACTCTGTAATACAGGCAGGTTCAATGAGTCGGAAATATCTCTCTGTGACGCCTTGCTGCCGGTAATTATAACATGTGATTTCTTAATGCTTTGACGCAGGCACAATTTGTAAAGAAGCTTGAAGCGACTGGTTTTTGAATTAGGAGCGTAATCTGTTACAACGAGTGGAATAACATCGTGTATGTTTACAACGCATCTGGTTTTCTGAGTACGTGTCGAAGCTGGAAAAGCCATGTACGGCACAATATAGTTGGGAGAATGGTAAATGTCGGGCTCTATTTCTTTAATAATCCCAGGCATGCTAAGCTGACTTTTCAGGGATGTGGGAGGAAGGGGAACTACTTTTATTTCTACATTTTTCCGTCCTTCCGGCAAAGACTCCATGTATTTCTGTTTTACACCTTCAGAGCCAAAAATAAGTACGAATTCCCAGTCATCGAGCAACTCGGGAAGACGACGAATCATTTCTTGCGCATATACACCTATGCCTGACGGTTTTTCGTAAATCCAGCGAGCATCAAATAGAACTTTCATTTTTCCAGAACTTTTTTATAAATTTCAAGTGTTTTTCGTGCAGTGATATCCCAGCGGAATTTTTCAGCACGTTTCAGCCCAAGTTTTGACATTTTTTCGCGTTGTTCATTATCGGAAATCAGATTAAGAATTTCACTTTTCCACTCAGCAACATCGAAGCTTTCTATTACTTTTGCTCCATCGCCCACAATTTCGGGAATTGAACCGCAATTTGATGTAATAACCGGTGTACCGCATGCCATTGCTTCAACCGGCGTAAATCCGAATCCCTCGTAATGCGAGGGGAGAACAAAAATCGAAGCTGCGGAATACAAGGCAGCCAGTTTTCCATCAGGCACAAATCGCAGATAGTGCAGTTGTTCTGCAAAAGGAGTCTTTTTAAAGCGCTCCATTATGGCCTCGCTCTTCCAACCGGGTGCGCCTGCCACTACAAGATCAATCCCTTCACCTGCGATACTTTCAAAAACATCAACAAGGAATTCAAGATTCTTGCGCGGTTCAACTGTACCGAGTGTCATAATGAAAGGACGCGGCAACCCTAGCTCTTCCCGTACTGCAGCTATATCATCCTGCGATGAATGCTGAAAGTCATTGCTTATGCCAAGGTGTGTCACGAAGACCTTGCCACGAGATTCCGGCAGCAGCTCTTCGATTTCCGATTTGCTGAATTCCGAAATAGTTATAATCGCATCGGCATCCCTGACTGTATACCGGATCCCCTTTGTCAGATACCGCAGATTTCGTTCCTCGGCAAATTGCGGAAACCTTACAAAACTCATGTCGTGAATCGACACAACCGACCTTCCGCGAGTTACGGGTTTAGTTGTAAAGTTTGTGAAGTGGAATATATCGGCATCTCCTGCAAGAGTGTTAAAAGGAGGGAATCGCAGATAATGCCACATTTTTTGCATAATTGCACCGGGCAACATCCTGAAGGCTTTAACTTCTGCTCTCGATGGCAGAAGAGATATATCGGCAGAGCGTTTGAAGTCGCAATAAAAAAGCTTCAGTTTGTCATCCGCATCAATAATTTTTGCAAGTTCAGAAGCAAGAACGCGCGTATATCGTCCAATCCCCGCACATTGCGCCACAGCCGGCTGATAATCCATACATATCTTCATATCACCAGTTTAGCAAAGATTACGCAAATTCCGCAACTTAATTGACTTAAGAACGTATCTTTTGATAAACTTTTAGCAGATAAGGTGTTAATGAAATGAAAGGTGGCGCTAGAAATCCAGATGCTTATACGCTTGTAGAGACTCTGATTGCAATGACAGTTTCTGCGGCGGTGTTGATTCCCGCTCTCAGCTTCGTTGTAATTATTGTCCGGAATGTATCTGATTCATCAACTCGATTGCTCAATTTCACTACTTCGAGGATAGCTGTTTCGTCAGCGGCATCAAACATACGTGCCGGTGTTGATGTGCCTGAACTGCGCACTGTTTCTTCAGGCTATACTGCTGTCACTACACGAAGAACACAGCATGGTACTCCACCTACCAACATGATAAATGTTGCTGTTTCAGATGCTGGCGGTATTTGCTGCACTACGAGCGTAACACTTTTTCCGCCATTAACAGGGCAGGAGAATGACAACTGAAATGCGAAGGCACGGTTTTACCCTTATAGAATTGCTGATTGCAGCTGCGATTTCGACACTTGTGGTAATTTCTTCGCTTGTGGTGCTTAATGTGGGCATGACCACCTTCTCCGCCATACAAACAATCGGTTTAAAGGAAACGGCACGTGAGAGGTTCGTTTCAAGTATATGCAGCGATTTGCGTTCAGCAAACTCTTTGAATGGAATATTTTTTAGAGGCGAAAGAGACTCAATGACATTCGCACGATTATTATCACCTGTACGCAACACTCAATATGTTGAGGCAGCACATGTTAATTGGAAGGTTAACGCAGATGGTGGCATGGTGAGGACTCTGACACATGAAAATGGCAGCAAAACAGAGGAGGTCTTCGACATTGAGAGCGGTGTTGTTTTCAGCTATTGCGGCTACGTAGATCAGAATGCCGGCGCAAAATCAGATGAACTGCTGTTTCACGACGAGTGGGTTCATCGAAAATACCCGGGACTCGTCAGAATTAAAATGGGAACAGAAGTTCTCGATGTTAATTTGCTCTGTTCAGATTTTCTCCTGGCAGGCAGCGAAGTAAGGGGAGGCAGACAATAATGGCGCGCAGAAACGGTTCAATTATTGTGCTCGTCCTCGTGATTGTGGCAATTGTCACTTCCCTAGTTCTTTCCATCGGAGCGATACTTGGAGCACGAATAAAAATACTTAACGATTTAACTCTGCGCGGAGAGTTGTTCCATGAAGCCTGTTCGGCTGCCGCACTGGCAGCATGGGAAATATACTCAGATACTAATGGAGTTGATCATGTCAGGGAGAGCTGGTTTAACGGATTTACTATCGAAAATACTGATGTAATGATAGAGGATGCCGGGGCACTGCTGAAATTCCCGGATGTTGACAAAGCTGTTTTGGCAAATTTGATATACAGTCTTTCGCATGAAACAGAAAGAATGGAATTAAAAGATGCTCTGGCAGAAGCCTCCATTTTGCTCGAGTGGTGGAGCACAACCCAGGCAGCACACACCAATCGCGTGCTTGCGGCAGTGGAGGAATTAAAGGCGGCACCTGTTGAACGTCCTGATGTATTAGTCAAAATTCTGCCATATCTGAGAGTTCATGGAGATGAGAAGATTAATATCAATTCTGTTGATCGTGAAGTGTTTGCAGCACTGGCGGGCAGTTTGGGCAGTGATGCGAAGATGGCAGGTGAACTGTTTCGTAACCTTGAGCGGGCGAGGGGAAAAGGAGAGTTTTTCAAGTCATTGGATATTTCCGAAATCAAAATGCTGCTGGGCGGGAGCGGGGTGGGGCAGTCGGGTGTTCTTGACTCAGTGATTGTAGAAAAATTATCAACCGTATTTTGTGTCGAAAGCGGTTTATTCAAAATTACTGCCACAGCCCGAGGTGGTGCGACTTCTGCTACAATACAGTGTCTTTATGAGCGGGAAACAGGAAGAATTTTAAATTGGCTTGAATTTTGAAGGATTTGATTTTGTGAAAATTGGAATAAAAGTTATGGGTTGCCGGTTAAACAGGGCTGAAGCCGGTGCCTTGTCGGGCGCACTTGAATATGAAGGGCACGAAATGGTGGCTCCGAATGCGCCCTGTGATATTCTTGTACTCCATTCCTGCACTATTACAGCGGCAGCTCATTCAGAGGCGATTCGTCTGGTACGTTCTGCAAAGCGAAAAGGGGTTGGACACCTTGTTATGTCGGGATGTGTAGCCAATCTTGCCGAAACTGAAATTCTTTTCGATGCGGGAGTCGATACCATTATAAAGAAGGATGGTGAAATAGTTCAAAAGACCGGTAAAAAACCGGAAGAGATCTTTCAGGTCATATCAAGAGTTATATCGGATCGTGACAATACATATCTGCCGAGTTTTGCTTCTACACGTGCGTCTGTAAAAGTTCAGGACGGGTGTAATTTCCGTTGTGCATACAGTATAGAGCCTGATGCCCGTGGTGAACCTGCAAGCAGGGCTCTCAATGATATTGTATATGAGGTAAGAGGACTTGCCGACAAGGGATACCGTGAAGTTGTCCTTACGGGCGTCAACGTAGCCTGCTGGAGCGAAGGTGAAAAAAGGTTTACCGATCTTATTGAAGCGGTAATTGGAATTAAAGGTATAGCACGTGTGCGCTTGAGCTCGATAGAACCCGGTACTGCCGAGCGAGAAATAGCTGATCTTATGGCTGTGGCAGGGTCTGCACTCTGCCACACGCTCCATTACCCATTGCAAAGCGGCGATGCAGGTGTTTTAAAATTAATGCGCAGGCGTTATACGCCAGCGGATTATGCAGCTGCTGTCGAGTACGCTCTTTCCAAGATTCCGCGCCTGGGTCTGGGTGCTGATGTTATAACGGGATTCCCCGGAGAGACTGAATCGGCTTTCAATGAAACTGTTAAGCTGATTGAACGCTATCCTTTCAGTAATCTGCATATTTTCCCCTACAGCGAACGCCCGGGTACTCCGGCAGCCAGTATGCCGGATTCCGTTCCGGTACATGTGCGACGTGAACGCGCACGGGAGCTGATAGCCATGGGCAAGCGTAAAAAGCGCGATTTTGCAAAATCTTTTGTCGGTTCACGTGCAGAGGTGCTTGTTGAACGCGTTGACGAAAGCGGTGTAGGACGCGGTTGGACAAGTGAATATATAGAAGCCTACATCAAAGACCTAAAAAATGATACAATAGGGGAGCTTGTAACAATAAATGTAAACAGTGAATTTGAAGGCAAGATAAGAGGTTCCTTAATATAAGATATAAAATGACTAATCACGAAAAATTTAACTTTAAAACATTTGAAGATATCAATACGAGAATTGCAGAGCTGGGAGCGAAAATCAGATTGCAGGAAGATTTGTCACCGCTTCAGCGCAAAGTAAAGATAGGAGCTTTGGAAGCGCCGAATGCCGTAACGATTCTGCCCATGGAAGGTTGCGACAGCGAACCGGATGGTTCTCCAAGTGAACTGGTAAGGCGCAGGTATATGCGTTACGCAGCAGGTGGGGCCGGCTTAATTTGGTGGGAGGCATGTGCCGTAGTGCCTGAAGGCAAAGCAAACGAGCTGCAAATGATGCTTGTAAAGGAAAATATTACAGCATTTGAAAAACTTATTTCGGAGGTTAATAAAACTTCAAGCGATATTTTCGGGTATAGACCAATCCATATTCTGCAACTGACACATTCCGGCAGATATTCGAGACCGGCAGGTCATAAGCCGACCCCGATAATACCGCAGCATGATCCAATCCTGGATCCACGAGTGGGCATAACTGATGAATACCCAATATGCACTGATGAATATCTGGAGAGTCTTGTAGAAAAATTTGTTGAAGCAGCTTTGTTAGCGAAGAAAGCCGGCTTCGACGGAGTTGATGTCAAGGCTGTTCATCGATATCTTATAAGTGAATTGCTTGCATCGTTTACACGAGAAGGCAAGTATGGGGGCAGCTTCGAAAATCGTTCAAGATTATTCCTTGATATAATCAGGGCAATCAAACAGGCTGTTAATGACGATTCTTTTATTATTTCATCCCGCTTTAATGTTTTTGATGCTCACCCATTTCCATACGGATTTGGAGCAGGTGAAGAAAATTTTATGGACTTTGTTCCGGATGAGCCTCTGTTGCTGGTAGACAAGATGATAGAAGCGGGAGTTACACTTCTAAGCAATTCAGCAGGAAATCCATACTATATTTATCCGCAGGTAACACGTCCTTTTGATACGTCGAGCATGGGAATACCGGTGCCTGATGAACACCCGCTTATAAGCGTTGCTCGTCTTTTCGAGTTTACACGCCTTATTCAGCAAAAGGCGGGAGATGTTCCTGTTATCGGCAGCGGTTATTCCTGGTTGCGGCAATTTTTGCCATACGCAGCTGCGGCAAATCTCGCTGATGGCAGTTGCAGCATGATAGGGTTGGGGCGCATGGCATTTGCCTATCCGGATGCTCCGAGAGATATATTCGAAAAAGGACGTATGGAGCCTTCAAAGTGTTGCATCGCATGTAGCAAGTGCACTCAAATAATGCGTGATCACGGTAAAACGGGATGCCCTATTCGTGATGCAGCAGTATATGCCCCTCTGTTCAGGAAGTACAGGGCTGAAGCAGATATGAGAGAGAAAGCCAAATAGGGAGAGAAAAATGAAAAAAAATAAAGTTGCAATTATTACCGGCGGCGGACGCGGAATCGGTTTGGCGGTCTGCAAGCAATTGGCTGAAGACGGGTTTTCAATTTCTGTTGTTTCATCGAGTCCTGCTGCAAGATATGAAGAAAATCTGAAACCGCTTCGTGAGGGCGGAGCGAATCTGATTTATGTTCAGGCTGATGTATCTAAAACGGACGATAGAAAGAAAATTGTGCAGAAAACGCTCGATGCATTCGGAGCAATTCACGTGCTTGTAAACAATGCCGGTGTAGCTCCGCTCGAACGGCGTGATCTTCTTGAGATGACAGAAGAGAGTTTCGACAGAGTTCTTTCGATAAATACCAAGAGCAATATGTTTCTGACCCAGCTCGCAGCAAAGCAGATGATTTCTCAGGAACCGGTCAACGGCAAGCGTGGTACGATTGTTAATATTTCGTCGTGCTCGGCTGCGGTAAGCTCAACAAGTCGCGGGGAGTATTGTGTTTCCAAGGCTGGAGTTGCCATGCTGACAATGCTTTATGCCGATCGGCTTGCTTCTGAGGGAATTCTTGTACACGAAGTACGGCCTGGAGTAATAGCTACAGACATGACAGGCGGCGTTCGCGATAAATACGATGAACTGATTGAGCAAGGGCTTTTCCCTATAGCAAGATGGGGAACACCTGAAGATGTAGCGAACGTTGTCAGTGTATTGTGTTCTGACAAAATTACTTATACGACAGGCAACCACATCGATGTGGATGGCGGGTTTCATATACGCAGACTTTAAGCACAGGTAAAAATGCAGGAAAAAGATATTACAATTGGAAATGCCAACGTTAAGATCATCACTGTAAATACAGTTGTTATCGGAACAGGTGCATCGGGCTTCAACACAGCAGACAGGCTCTGGCAGTACGGTCAAAAAGATATCATTTTAATATCTGAAAACGTTAATTTTGGAACATCACGTAATTCAGGCTCAGACAAGCAGACGTATTACAAGCTTTCCCTGTCAGGAGAAGCCTCTGACAGTGTACGACATCTTGCTGAAATTCTATTTTCCGGACGTTGTGTTGACGGCGAACATGCGCTGTGTGAGGCAGCACTTTCTTCGCAATGTTTTTTCAGGCTTCTGGAACTTGGAGTACCTTTTCCGCGAAATCGTTACGGAGAGTATATCGGATATAAAACGGATCATGACCCGGCGGAAAGGGCAACAAGCATAGGTCCATACACTTCCAAAAAAATGACTGAATGCCTGCAGTCAAGCGTGGAATCTAAAGGAATCCGTATTTTAGATAAAGTTCTGCCGATACAGATAATAAAAAAGGATGACGAAGTAGCAGGTCTTCTGTGTGCCCGCCTAGATTGTTTAGAGCCGTCAGAGCCATCTTTTATGGCTTTCAACTGTAGAAACATTGTATTTGCCACGGGAGGTCCGGCTGCAATTTACGCCGACAGCGTGTATCCCCGAAATCAATTTGGTGCTCATGCTGTGGCATTCGAAGCCGGTGTAACGGGGAAAAATCTGACTGAATGGCAATTCGGATTGGCGTCCATAAAGCCAAGATGGAACGTCAGCGGCACATATATGCAGGTGTTGCCAAGATTTGTTTCGACAGATAAAAACGGCAATGACCAACGTGAATTTCTTTCTGATTACTATGTTGACAGTTCAGCAATGCTGTCCAACGTTTTCTCAAGGGATATCAATGGCCGTTTGATGCAAGAAAGACCACGGGTGGTTCTTCCCTGATAGATCTTTTTGTTTATGAGGAAATATTTACGAGGGAGCGGAGAGTTTTTCTTGATTACAGGACAAACCCCGGTAATGAAGATGTAGACTTCAGCTCACTCGATGATGAAGCACACATATACCTTGAGAAGGCGGGTGCATGTTTTGGGACACCTTTTGAAAGACTTCAGAAAATGAATGCTCCTGCGGTAAATTTTTACAAAGAACATGGGGTAGATTTAAGCTCTGAAATGCTCGAAATATCTTTATGTGCCCAACACAACAATGGGGGATTGAGCGTGGATCTTTGGTGGCAGACTAATATTCCCGGAGTTTTTTCTGTTGGTGAAGCAGCAGCCACACATGGTGTGTACAGACCGGGAGGCAGTGCTTTGAATGCCGGCCAAGTTGGTTCAACGCGAGCGGCTCACTTTATCGCTGCGAAGCGCAGGGATGTGTTTGTTGATACAGAAGGCTTTGTCAACATTCTTAAGAAAAATCTCGAAACATCTTTCAACTTTCTGAGAAGTGGAACGGCGGGAAGGGAAAAACCGCAAAATCTGATAGTTGAAACTACAGAACGAATGAGCAGGGTAGGGGGAGCTGTCAGAAATAAGCAGGCTATTGAGTCGGCAATAAATGCTATTAGGGTCGAGCTTGAGAATTTTTCAGAACGAGTTTGGTTCGATGATACAGAGTCGGCAATAGGTGCCATAAAGTATAGACAGATATTGATCACTCAATTTGTGTATTTAAATGCTATGTTAGATTACATTAATTGCGGAGGAAAAAGCCGGGGCAGTGCCCTTTACACAGATTTTGGAGGGTGTGCGCCTCATGATGCCCTTTCATCACAATTTGCATTTCAGCTTGAAAGTGCTGAAGCTGAAAATGAAATTCAGGAAATCACCTTGGAAAACGGCAACTGCAAGATCACCTGGCGTGAAGCTCGTGAAATCCCGGAGGAGGATTCCTTTTTTGAAAATGTCTGGAGAAGTTTTCGGGAAAACGGTAACGTGTACTGAGTTGGAGGAAGGTATGGACAGACACGGACAGGCTAGGACAGACAGGGAATGTCTGTGCTACAGTCTGCGGCTCATGAGGACATTCGCCCTCCAGCACTCAGCAGGCTTCGACAACGATAACGGTAGCGATATCGATCCAGTTCTACCCACTGCCCACTAACCACTGATCACTGCCCGGCTTGCCGGGCTCTGGCTTGCCGGGCTCTGGCTTGCCGGGAGGTCGTACCCGTTCACAGTGGAGCGGTACACGTCTCCCGTACACGAGGATGGGTACGCGAAGGCGAAATCGTGTACGAGCACGAGAACGAGTACGATAACGATTATGCGCCTCCCAAGCAGACTGCCCAAGCTCGGCAGCCACCAACTGCAACGGCGCGCCCGGAGGTCATCGCCCTACCTTGAACAGCAGGCAGGCACATGAGAAAACTACCCACTGCCCACTGCCCGGCTTGCCGGGCTCCGCCGGGCAAAGGTGTTACCGTATTTTGACAAGTATCAAGAATAGAAGCGGCATCAATATTGCCTGAATGAGGACGAACCTCATAAGTACTTGAGCGTTGGACCAGTTCAAGTTATGCCTGCAGTGGTCATGAAAAGGGAATCGGAAGCGATGTATCAGACGAATAAACATACATGGTGAGACTGTTTTGTCATCTTTTTCAAGTGTTCCATCTGTTTTTACAGTATATGGATTTGATATATCAACACCTGTATTTGCAAGAATTTTCAACAAAGCTATTTTCAGTAATCCTGTACCTCCGTTTAGAAGCACTATGGGAGCGACAACCAGGATTAGAAAAGGGTTGCCGCATGCAAGTGCTGCAACACCTACAAGAAGTCCCAGAAATCTGGAACCGGCATCTCCCATAAGCACTTTGCTAGGTTCAGCATTATGCCATAAATAGCCTGCAACACTGCCACCTATAGTTGCTGTAAGGATAGCCCAGCGGGCTCCTTCAGGGTAGTGTGGAACAAGCAGATATTCAGCGATAGTTTCGTGTCCTACAACGCCGTATAAAAAGATTGCCAGAGCGAAAAGAGATATCAGAGTCAAGGTTCCGGCAAGCCCATCGACTCCGTCAGAGCAATTCGTAGCATTCATGGTAATCCAGAGCAGCACTACAGACATGCTTGTATACCAGAACCAGTGCATATGAATTGAGTTTTTCCAGAAGGGTATCCAGATTTCGACACTTTCTCCCTTGCAAAGCACGAGAGCTGTTGCAACTGCGATTACAAAATCAAACATTCCTTTTTTGAAACGCCCCCATGGTTTCTCCGACTTGTCATCAAAGTAGCCTGTAAGCATAGCGGCGAAAAGGCACGCCACGACTCCCCACTGGCGATTAATCATTGAATTCCACAGGGATGGGGTGACGAAAATCTCTCTCATATTCGCCACGAGTTCTTTAAATGTTTTTACAGAATCTGCCTGCAGATCTGTTATTGGAAGTATCAGGAACAGTACCGGCAAAGTCAGTAAAAGCATTACATAGCCTGCGCCGGTAGGCTTGCCTGCAGACTTCGAACCATCTTTAACAAGTTTTTTTCCACGGTCACGCGGTAAGCCATTCCATAAGAAGGGTAAAAACTTGCAAATAAGCAAAGCAGACAAAATTGCACCAAAACAAGCCAGAACCAGGTGAGAACCGAATATGCGAAGGGGTCCCCAATTTGAAGTAAAATATTTTAAATAAAAAAGCATTGGAAGTAGTCGGGTATAGTTATTTCTGTCGTAAAATCAGTGCCTGCAATTCTAACAGATAAGATGATGCAAAGAAACTTTTTCTTGTAAAATTATAGCAAAATACGCTAGTATATATTTTATTGATTTTACCCCAATAGCTCAGTTGGATAGAGCAGCTGCCTTCTAAGCAGCAGGTCGCTGGTTCGAGCCCAGCTTGGGGTGCCATTTTATTTCTTTGGCGCCGGTTTGCCGGAGAGAGTTGCAGATGACCACTTCGGGTTACTTATGTTTCCTGTGGCTTGGACTTCCAGTATCTTTGATACCGGTAACAGCAAGTAATGAATACCTCTTCCCAGTAGCGTTTTCTTATCCAGCAAGTGACCTTTAATCAGCAGGTTCAGCTCTCCATCAAGATCGATTGTACCATAGCCTGAAGCGCTGAAAACGTTTCCTGAAATATTTAAGGCTGATATTTTGACAGTTGAGTTCTCAAAGATTATTTTTGCTGAAAGATCATTTTGTTCTATAAAAAAGTCAATACCGGGCACGTTTTCGGCGATAAGTTTTGTCATTCCTGCAAAAAGGGGTATGCGGTAAATACACGCCTCACTTACATTAAGTTTGGCATTACCGGTCAGACCATCAACAAACTCATTCGCATTTGTAACAACGGGTCCTTTAAACGAAAGTTCTAGATCGATAATGGCTTCGGGATTCTCAGTTTTCTGATTTAGTACTGAAGCAAATGACATATATGACACTTTAGAGAACTTAACATCAACGTTCATCGCCGTATCGTAGTTATTTGCTACATCAAAGGTCAGTTCCCCAAAGCCGTTCGCCCGACCCTCCAGGACTTCAGCGGTAACATTTGTAATTGACAGGGTTGTTCCATCAAATTGCATAGAAGATTGAAGATTTTCAAATTTAAACCCGTTATACGATATTGCCGGTAACGATGCTGTACCGGTAATCCTGGTTTTGTCACTCTTTTCCGTGTTTTTTGACATGTCATAAAGCCCGGAAGCTTCAATCAGAGTGGGATGAGAAAGTGTTACCGGAAGTTCGAAGGGTTTTTCATAAATGCGAACAAGACGTATTAAATGGACAGGATCAAAAGTAGAGGTAGCCTGAAAAGAGAGCCAGTTTTCTTCACTGTTTATAAAAAGATTGCCTTGAGCAGCACCTTCTGGTCGTGTCACAGCTATTGGGTTTATAGATACATTATCCCAGCTGTTTGAGCCATACACATGCAGGAAACCATTTCCGGTTTTTAGATGAACACCATTATAAAGGCAATTATTTAAACTTATATCCAGCTCCAATAGTCGTTTCGGTTTTGACGGAGAAAACTCAATATTGAAATTTAGAATGGGCAATGCATTTAAAAACTGAAAACGTGCTATTTCCGTAGCTGTATAATGAGCTCCTGAAGCTTTAAAAATGGGTAGAAGCTCATTAGGATCGATAGACCCGGATGCATTTGCTTTTAAACTGAAATCTTTGAGATTAAAACTCAAGGCTCCATGAACATGCGGTTCATTTTTATTTTTGCCCATTGTCCCTACACGTATATCATTCAATTGAAGGAGTCCATTTGCCGACGATGCTGTAGCCCGGAGATCTTCTGATTTAAATCCAAGGATAGAAGATCTGGAACAAAACACATCAATCGAATCGAAATCATCAATTACTGAATGAACAGCACGGGTATCACTCCCAACTTTAAACTTGTCAGCAGCAGGCACATACAACTCACGTATTTTTATTTCTTTTACCCAGGTGAGCAGCCGTGTATTAAGTTTGGGAGAAATTTTTATTGTGGCATCGTTTATCTTGGCAATAGCGTTTCCGACAATCTTTTTCTGATAAATCTCAGCACTCGTTACTTTGATCTCCCAACGTAAAAGTGACAAGGAAACTCCTTCGAACTCAACAGAAACATTTACCGTTGAAACTGCCTCGGAAAGAGCATTTACAAGTGGTTGGGGTAATCCTGTAGAAATGATTCTGATTAAAAAGGCAAAGAATACCAGAAGAAAAAAAAGCAGTACATGACGCGCTATTGTTTTTTCTTTCTTTTCTTTTTTCTGTTTTTCAGTTCCCATAATTCTGCCATATAGAAATTATGCAGGAGGTCTTAAAAGTCCAAAATAGAAATATAAAATTCTTTCACTCCAGAAAATCCATGTTAACGCTCCCAGGGCAAGATATGGTCCGAATGGTATCCGGTCGATCAGTTTCTTTCTGCCGGAAACTAAAAAGGGGATAGCTATGATGGTGCCGTAAAATGCCGCAGATATCATGGCAAACACTGCACCCTGCCAGCCGGTGAAAGCACCGATAGCTCCGATTAGTTTTATATCACCAAATCCCATTGCGTATTCATCGTTGTCAATTCTACCAAGTTTTCTATAAAGAAAAGTTGACCCGACTCTAACAAACTGCAGCGGCAAAAAACCTGCCAGAAGACCTGTTACAGATGCGATAAGTCCGTTTGTCCAAAGAGACTGACCGTGCAGGGAAGGTACTAGCGCTGACAAGATGATGCCTGCAACCATACCTCCTATTGAAACGCTGTCCGGTATTATAAAGTGATCAAAGTCTACAAACGTCGCAATTATAAGCCCTGATATAAAAACCCACAATACAGGGACTGCGGCAATATCCGGTATTGTATTCAGATAAAGAGGTGCCACTGCTCCTTTTGGAGGAAACATGCAGCATATAACAACAAACAAAAAAGATGTCAGCAGTTCAATACCGGCATAACGAAAACTGAAAGATGCTTTACAGTTGGCGCACTTTCCCTTTAAAATGAAGTAGCTGAAAATTGGTATATTGTGGTACCACGGGATCAGGCTGTTGCATGACATGCAGTGCGAGCGCGGGGTTACAACCGACTGATCGAGCGGGATGCGATAGATGCACACGTTAAGAAAAGATCCGACACAAGCACCGAAGCAGGCTGCAAATATGGTGCATATCAACCAAAGATCAGGTGAAATCTGTTGCATAATTTATTCAAAGATTTAAAGAAGCATGGAATCAAGCAAGCTTAAAATCTATGGCATCTTTTTTTCTGTTGAGAGAAGTTTTTACAGTGCATGGAGGAATAAATTCTTCCTTTAATATTTTTTCAGCAAGAGGGTCTTCGATATATCGTTCAATCGTGCGGCGAAGCGGTCTTGCCCCAAGAGCTGAATTTGAACCCTGCGAGATCAGGAAATCAATTGATCTTTTGTCGAGCTCAACTTTCAAGTTTCGTCTGTCAAGACGTGCAAACACCTTGGCTAATTCGATATCGAGGATTTTCTTGAAATCTTTATTATCAAGACTTCTGAAAACAATAGTTTCATCAAATCTGTTCAATAACTCCGGTTTAAATACTGTTTTAGCTGATTCCAGAAGCTGTTTTTTTATACGCTCGTCTTCAGCACCCGGGGAGTCCGGAGCGAATCCAAAGTTTTGCCCTGATCTGACAGCATCCACACCCAGGTTTGATGTTAAAATTACAACGGTGTTTTTAAAATCTACCTGACGCCCAAGACTGTCTGTCAATCTTCCTTCTTCCATTATTTGCAGAAGGGTCTGCATGACATCCGGATGCGCTTTTTCCACTTCATCGAAAAGCACAACACTATATGGACGCCTGCGCACCCGCTCTGTAAGTTGGCCTCCTTCATCATGTCCTACATATCCCGGAGGCGATCCTATCAGGCGCGACACATTAAATTTCTCCATATATTCAGACATGTCGATTTGTATAAGGCCTTTTTCATCTCCGAAATATTGCGTGGCGATCGACTTCGCAAGCAGAGTTTTTCCTACCCCTGTAGAGCCGAGGAACAAGAACGAGCCGATTGGACGATTCGGATCTTTCAGATCTGCTCTTGCCCTTCGTAACGCTCTTGCAATTGTTGAAATCGCCTCGGGCTGTCCTACAACAATTTCCCCGAGCTCACCTTCGAGTCCGAGAAGTCGTTCTTTTTCATCCCTGTCCATATGTTTCAAAGGAACACCTGTGGTAAGAGACAGCGTGACAGCAATATCATTTTCAGTAACTATAGTTATTTTGTCTTTGCTCTCAGCCTTCCAGGCATCTGTTTTTCTTTTCAGAACTTCTTCAAGTTTTTTGGCTTCATCGCGCAGAATAGCGGCTTCTTCGAACATTTGCCTGTTAATTGCATCATCTTTTTTGCGTACTGTTTCCTGCACCTGCTCTTCCATAATGCGCAGTTCTGATGGTCTCATTGATGCAGATATATGTGCCTGTGCACCGGCTTCATCCATCAGATCTATAGCTTTATCAGGTAAATACCTGCCGGATATGTATCTTGCACTAAGGGTGGCAGCTGAGGCAAGGGCTTCGCTACTAAATTCGACATTATGAAATTCTTCGTATCTTGAAGCAAGCCCTTCTAAAATCTTGATCGTTTCTCCGACTGTAGGTTCCTCGATGGTAACAGTCTGGAAGCGACGCTCCAGTGCTGAATCTTTTTCAATAAACTTGCGATACTCGTCAAGAGTAGTTGCACCTATACACTGCAGTTCGCCCCTGGCAAGTGCAGGTTTGAATATATTTGCCGCATCCATAGTACCTTCAGCGCCTCCGGCACCTACAATATTATGAATCTCATCAATAAAGAGTATTACATTTTTTGCACGGTTGACATCATCCAATATTGCCTTTATCCGGGCTTCAAACTGTCCGCGGTATTTTGTACCTGCTACCATCAGTGTCAGATCCAGGGCAACTATTCGTTTGTTGCGAATTGTCTCAGGTACGTCGCCGCGTTGTATGGACTGTGCAAGTCCTTCTACAACAGCAGTTTTTCCCACACCTGCCTCTCCGAGGAGTGCAGCATTATTCTTGTTGCGTCTCGATAAAATCTGTACCAACCGTTTAACTTCATTTTCCCTGCCAATCATGGGATCCAGCTCACCCTTGAACGCCATATCTGTCAAATCCCTGCCAAAGGCATCCAGTGCCGGTGTTTTCTTTTTGGCACCATCTTGTGCGGGACCGAATCTTCGAAGATCCAGGGCATTGGAAAATGGATCCCTTCTGCCCGGCGGCAGTCCAGGAGCTTCGGAATCTTCAGATTGTGAAGAACCTTCAAGGTCAAAATCCTGTGTTGAAAAAGAGTCATCGGAAGGAATATCCAAGGATGGCGCAAGCCTGTCAACTTCTGCTTTTATTGCTTCAAGACATTTTTCAAATGTTATTCCGAGATTATATAAGGCTTTGGCAGCAACACCTTCACCCTCCCTGAGAATTGCCAGTAGTATATGCTCCCCATCCACTACAGGAAAATTCATATTATGTGCTTCTGCAGCTGCGAACTGCAAAATCTTTTTGCTTCTTGGTGTAAGCGGCAACATGCCGAGTGAATCTGTTGTTCCTTCGCCTTGAGAAATCAGTTTTTCGATCTCAAAGCGTACTGCCTCAATAGACAAGCCCAAATTATCCATAACTGATGCCACTATGCAATCGCGTAAACTGGCAACACCTAAAAGCAGATGCTCTGTACCAATTGCATTGTGGTTGAAGCCGTGAGCCTCTCTATTAGCTATTTGTATTACCTTTTTTGCATTTGGTGTAAAAAAATTAAAACCACTCATCATAGAATTCCACTGTACTGTAATTGAAACGAAAATATATGTACTTAACTTAACCCAGGATTATAGCATCAAACATCTGGAAATAGAAGCTTTTGCAGGGTAAGCAAATACTCCCGATAATAAAAGATATAAAACACGATTAGTTCCCTTGAATGCAAGATTACAAAAGACCACCATTTGCAGGGTAACTTTTGACGTAGTTTCCCCGTACTTTATTCAATTTTCCAAGCTTAAATTGACTGGCAAGCTGTTATTGCGGCTACACCTATAATATCATCTACGGAGCAACCGCGTGAAAGATCGTTCACCGGTTTTGCAAGGCCTTGCAGTATGGGTCCGTATGCTTTGGCATCTGCGAGGCGCTCAACAAGTTTGTAGCATATGTTGCCGGATTGAAGATCCGGGAATATCAGTACATTAGCCTTGCCTGCAACGTTGCTTTCCGGCGCCTTTGACAATCCGATTGAAGGCACTAATGCGGCATCAGCCTGCATCTCACCATCTATATCGGCATCAAGTTTCAGTTCTTCGAAGCGTTCTTTTGCCAGCACTGCCGCTTTTTGAACTTTTTCAACCAAATGATGTTTTGCACTGCCTTTTGTAGAAAAACTCAAGAAAGAAATTTTTGGTCTCTCTCCAAGTATTGAGCTACAGCTTGTAGAAGTAGCCACAGCTACATCAACGAGCTCTTCTGCGGTAGGGCAGGGGTTTACTGCACAATCAGCAAAAACAAGGGTGCTATCTCCTGTAGGGGTCTTTTCTTTCAAGTCCATTATAAAACATGAACTGGCAAGTTTGATGTTCTCTGTAGTTCCAACGCAATGAAAAGCTGATCGCAGCATATCGGCAGTAGAAGCTACCGAACCAGCCACAAGACCGTCAACCATCCCGGTGGAAAGCATCATGGCTCCAAAATACAGGCGTTTGGTGCGAATCCATTTTATTGCCTCTTCCCGTGTCATTCCTCTTGCTTTACGTCGCTCATAAAATGCTTCAGCAAGTTTCTCACCAATTGGTGCTGTAGTGTAATCTATTACATCTACCGGTAAATCCTTAAGCGATATTTCAGCTTTACGGCATGATTCCTCAATTTCATCTGATGTAGCAAGCAGTGTGACTGTACAAATCTTATCTTGTATGAGCTTGTATGCTGCTTTGACGACCCGGGGATCCATGCCCTCGGGGAAAATTATGTGCTTCTCAGCCTTTTTGGCTTTTGACAAAATTGTTTCGATAAAACTCATATTACAAAATCCCTTTCTGCCTCTTCCTTTCTTATGGATGCCCTGTATGCACTTACAACCTCTGAAGTCTGCTTGGCAATCATAAGTTCTTCATCTGTAGGCATTATAATTACAGCTACAGGGGAGTCCGGCGTTGACACATAACATGGACCCCTGCGTGTGCTGTTGGCTTTTTCATCCATAATACATCCTATTGACTCAAGTCTGGATAAAACTTTTTCACGAGCCTGCCAGCTGTTTTCTCCGATTCCCCCGGTGAAAACAATCGCATCAGCTCCACCGATCAATGAGCTGTAGCCTCCAATGTAAAACACGATTCTGTGTGCCCACATGTCGAGGGCGAGTTTTGCAGTTGCAACACCTGCAGCGGCATTGCTGACTATATCCCGCATATCTCCTGAATCAATACCGCCAACTCCGAAAAGTCCGCTTTGCTTATTCAGCATGTTGTCGATTTCATCTGCTGTCATACCCTGGCGTACAAGAGTCAGAACTACGGCAGGATCAATGTTGCCGCTGCGAGTTCCCATTACGACGCCATCAAGCGGCGTAAGCCCCATTGTAGTATCGTATACTTTGCCATATTTTACTGCTGCAAGGCTGGAGCCATTTCCCAGATGGCAGGTAACGAGCTTCAATTCTTCCGGAGCACGCCCCATAAATTCAGATGCAGCCAGCGTAACAAAATGGTGAGATGTTCCATGGAATCCGAATTTTCTTATCCCGTACTTTTCATAATACTCATTCGGTATTGCATACCGGCTTGCATACGCCGGCATTGACTGGTGAAAAGCCGTGTCGAATACAGCAACATTCTGGGCATCAGGAAAAATTTTCTTGCATGCTTCGACACCTCCGATATTAGCCGGCATATGGAGCGGTCCCAATGGCACCAGATAGCGAAGTTGTGTAATTACATCTGTGTCAATCAGGGTGGCAGTTTTAAATATTTCACCTCCATGCAGAACACGGTGCCCGATTGCATTAATTTCATCCAGTGACTTTATTACACCTATTTCAGGATCAATCAGATATTGCGTCACCAAGTCAAGGGCTATCGCGTGGTTTTTTGCCTCCACTGTTTTCTCAATTTTTGTTTCTCCGTTTCTGCTATAGATCATATTAGCAGCATCTGTGCCTATTCGTTCGACGAAACCTGTGGCGAGACGCTGCTTTGAGCCAATTGAGTAGAGAGTAAGTTTTAGAGAAGAGGAGCCAGAGTTGATAACAAGAATTTTTTCAGAGTTCTGCATTTCGTATTATTTCTTACTTCATAAAAAGCCGGACAGGGCAGTCAGTCGGCTACCCCAAACAACAGCGTTGGCAGTATAGTTTGATGTGAGCCGAATTGCAAGCCCAAAGAAAAAATAAAATTCAAATTTAAAAATAATGAAACGTCCTGTACAATACTGTCTTAATATGATCAAAGATTTTGCCAATTTTTTACTGTCTCAGCTTTGCCGAAAGTTTAAAACTTTCATGCTGGTCATCTTTTCCATGCTTTCGGTTGTTTGCATTTTTTCCGGATATGCCGGTGAGGTTGACAAAATAGTCGTCGCAACCTGGAATGTGGAAAATCTCTTTGATACCGTATTAAATCAATCCGGCGGAGCTGACGCAGAGTTCACTCCCAAATCATGGCGCAGATGGACTCCGGAAAGGTACAATCAGAAAATAGATAATCTGGCATGGGTAATTTCCAGGATCAATCCCGACGTTATTTGTTTGCAGGAAGTAGAAAATGAAGATGTTGCCAGAGAATTGATGGATAGGATACAAAGCTCGCATGGACTCGGGCTGGGGTATCTTGCCCATGTTGACTCAAAGGATCGGCGCGGCATCGACAATGCGATAATTTCACGTTATCCCATATCAGGAATTCGTTACAGTCCCGATGGCTACACACGCGGTACACTTGTTGCAGATGTTGAAATTGATAATACAGCTATTACCTTCTTTGTTTGTCACTGGAAATCCCAGTCAGGTGAAGCGGCGGAAAACATTGCAATCAGAACACGCCAGGCTCTGGCTGTCAGGAAAAATGTTCTCAAATATCTGAAAAAGAATCCATCAGCTTCTGTTGTTATTGCCGGAGATTTCAATGAAAATTTTGATGATGTTTCTCTTGTAAAAACGTTTGAGGCAGTTACAGAACGTAAGGAGTCAGCCGGCACTGCAGGAGATTCCATCAAGTTCTATAACCTCATAAGTGATATTCCTCCGGATGAACGCGGTTCATACTATTATGCACGAAGAAAAGTATGGAACACATTCGATTCTATTATTGTTTCCCCCATGATGTTGATTTCTCCTGAAAACCCCGGACCTGATTGGCGTGTTTCAACAATAGAATCCGGTGTGACCAAAGTTTTTGCTCTTCCTGAAATGCAGGAAGAAGACGGCAGACCCAAGGCGTATAGGCGTGTACGTATAAAGGGAAAACCGGATAACTACTACGTCGATGGCTATTCCGATCATTTTCCGATTGTTACAACTTTATTACGCGGTGTTCCGGAAGATAGTAAAAAAAGAGGACAAAAATGAATATGGGACCTGTCAGTAAACAAAAGATTGATGCTCTTGATGCCCGAATGGCAGAGTTGGGCATAGATCAGAGTAAAATTATTGAGAAATTTATTCTCGGACGTGGTCCCGGCGGGCAGAATCTCAACAAAACAGCCACTTGTGGTTTTATTTCATCTCCTCCTGAAGAAATCAATATAAAATGCCAGCGCACACCATCCAGAGCCCTCAACAGATATTACGCACGCTGGGAACTATGTGAGCGGATTGCGGAAAAGACAGAAGGTGAGAAAAGCAGACGCCAGCAGGAGGCTGAAAAGATTCGCAGGCAAAAACGCAGACGTTCCCGCAGGCAGCGGGCAATAATGTTGGCAGATAAGCGAAAGCATTCAGAAAAGAAGGCAATGCGGAAACCACCGGAAGTTACAGAATAAACAAACACGATTTTCAACTGCTTACTTCTCCTTAGTTCTAGCCCAACTTTCGCACTTATAGCTGTAACTCATTGTAAATAAGGCATTTGACTTTTAAGGCACTACAAAGTTGCCTGGTTTTGACATCTTAGATTTGTTTCTTCTCTATCACCGTACGGTTCCC
>JAAZFF010000373.1 GCA_012511845.1 Lentisphaerota bacterium | reverse complement strand
GACTTCAAGCTTGGGCGATTGGTCTCCCCCCACATCGTCACGACGAAATCGGAGTCCAAAGGACTTTCATTGCGTATCCACAAGCGGTACGGCTCTTGGCGACGTGCAACAACCCAGCGCCCGCCAGTATTGAGCGATTTGCGCCAATGATCGTAGGCTGTTCGCATACCATCACCGTTGTAGTCTGCCATAATTTCTGTAGCTGCAGTAGTAAAGCGACGTGTGATTGTCCGCAGCGGCTCAGCATCGGGGTCTGTTCCCTCGTAAATATCAAACGTGATTTGATCCGAGCCGGACATGGTCGACGCCGACAATGCTTCTACTTCAAGCAAGTCTGTTGCGTATACTTTTGCCCCAACCCCCACTATTTCACCATTGAGACGCAACCTGAAGTTGCCGGTAATGGAAACAATTTCCCAGTAAGCATTATCCATGCAGTCACAATAAACACACGGTATTGGGTCTGGTATGTGAAAATGAAAAATATCGTCCTCTCCATGCACAACAGTAGTCTGGAGACGATCCTCTGTGCCGTTGAAATCATCGTCGTCCAGATTCACCCGTATGAATGTCGGAGAACATGAACAGTCACTTTCGATATCCTTGAGGGCATCGCATCCGTCTTCATGCCAACAGCCGGGGTTGCTTCCATGCGCATAGCCGCAGGCTTTGCATATACCTGTTTGTGCCAGACGTAACGACGGGCATAGGGAAAGACGGCGGCCGAGTCTATCCTGTGCGGAGTCATGGCGCATATTGAGAGGTTTTGTATTGCGGAAAGAATAAATTGTTTTTACCATCAAATTCTAGGTTGCGGTCATTGGGCGTGGGGTTGAAATAGTAGAGGAATCTGACATAAACGTCCTTCATTCCGTCATCGTGGCGGCTGAAAACAAACTCCTCGCATATCTTTCCGTAATTTGAGCTTATAACATTGCCATCAGAGTCCCGCTTTATTCTTGACTTGAAGTAGAGACATTCTCCGCCGCCATATAGGCCAGTCCCTGCAACTCCCTTGGTCGCATCGTAAGACGAAGTCGCGGTCATATTTGTCACATATCCAGATTCCGGAGACGCATACTCCGACTTGAAGTCGCTGTCGGCATGCGTGTTCAGAACGGAAAATCCGCCGTCAGGATCAGGAGACTCTATGTTGAGTGTTCCAGAAGTGTGCTTGTACGGGATTCCGTCCACTGTAACTCGGACTGTGAAATCTGTTGTCTCACCCTCTCCGCGAGGTTCAACAAAGTCGCCTTTCTCGCAGTCGAACCCGACTGTTGCGCCATTAGGAAATTTGCCTTCAAAACGCTTCACATACATCGGTATCGGATTTCGCACCTCGCGAAGCACAACAGGAATCGTCGGATTCCATGGTAGCCAGCGACCCTTAATCAAACGTCCAGGGTCATCGCTTTGAGCGATATATTGTGCCCTGGTGGTATAATAGCCATCCTTTTCTATCTTGATAAAAACAATATCAGTTGTTACCCCTTCAGCAATAAACTGTCCATTATTATCAGAAGTCCCTTTAATACTTTTACCCACATTTGGACCAGATGTCATTCTAAAAAAAGCCTGTACACTAGCATTTGTAACAGGCTGATTGATTTCATCCTTAATTTCAATCGTGACTTTTGCACTAGCCCCATCTCGCAAAGCCTTTCTGTACTCTTTGGAATATCTCTCTTGTGCATAGCAGTGTAAGCTTGCTATAAGCATTATAGTTGTAATTAGAAGAATCTTCTTATTCATCTCATGTCTCCTTGTATAACAAGTTGCCTGTAGAGTTTATGTGTAAAATAGTGTGGCAGGTTGATCAAATCTGTGTGAAGCCAGCGATTTGGACGCTGCCCCTTGTCGTTGAAATCGATGTCTCGCTGCGGCCAGGTCTTGTCTTCACGGCGCAACGATGTGTGCATGTCGATGTTGTGCGTGCTAGGCATTGACACGATATTCGTATACCCAATCGGATGCGATAGCTCCGGAATCCCTCTTGCAAGCAGGTTATTCTGCTCCGATTCCACGATGTTAGAGGAAAACATCGCGCCTGGATTGTGCCGGAAGACGGGCTCAACGCGGAGCGTGTCGTCATCCAGTGCATTTGCCTCTTCCAAACTGTAAAACTTTCCAATCAAAGGTAACATCTTTTCCCAAAAACCCCAGCCGGCCCAACGAGTGCCATAGAGCCAACTGCGTCCCTTGAAAAGTGCCTGTTTATGCCAGACAAAACGGCGGGCATTAATAAGCGAGTCGTTAAACGACCAGTCCCATTCGATGCCGCTAGTCAAATTAATATCAGTTGTCGCAATCTCCAGCACCTCGTCGCCCGATGACCAGAAGTTGTAGAGTACGGGGGCAACTGTAGCAAAACGGCTCCGCCAGGTCAAAGCGCTACGGTCATCATCAGGGAAGACGGTTGTATCGGCAAACTCGGCTTCCGGCAGGTGTGGCAGAGTCGCAGCCAGCACTCCAGATTTTAAGATACAACAAACGACACCATTTAGGAGAAAATATTTCAGCATTGTTTTCATGATTTCAAGGTTCTTTTCGGTTTTCTTGATTTCCATTCGACCATGATAAAATAGCTACGGAGTTGACAGTTGCACTATACCAAGATAAAAAAGATAAAGTCAATTGATTAAATTAAATGCTGAGCCGATTGCGGCATTGTAAAAACTTGACTTTCAGTGACATCTTGACACATACTCTTTGTTTTATCCGGATGTAAGGATTTTATTGATATTAAGGAGCTTTGATATGAAGATCGTGATAGTCGGGGGTGTAGCTGCCGGAGCCGGTGCTGCTGCCAGGTTGCGCAGATTGGATGAAAATGCGGAAATAATTCTTCTGGAACGTGGTCCATATATTTCCTATGCCAACTGCGGACTTCCTTACCACATAGGCGGCGTCATACCGGAACGTGATTCTCTTATGGTAATGACAGAACAGAGGTTCAGGGGATGGTTTAATGTGGACATCCGTGCAAATAGTGAAGTGCTCTCAATTGATCGTGAAAAGAAAACTGTTGAAGTC